>NZ_LWGJ01001242.1:0-11612 GCF_001635845.1 Oleiphilus sp. HI0132
GCGACTCTAATATCGCCATGCATTAATTGGCATAAATTTCGAGAAATAGTTAAACCAAGGCCAGTGCCGCCATATTTTCGAGTGGTTGAGGCATCTGCTTGTGAGAATGAGTCAAATATCGTTGCCAGCTTATCTTTAGCTATTCCGGTACCGGTATCGTGAACTTCGCAAATTAGATCCAGGCTGTCACCAAAGTCTTCGTAGACTTCTACTTTTAGGGTTACGCTACCGGAAGAAGTAAACTTTATCGCATTCGATATTAAATTCGTTAAGACTTGCCTGATTCGCCCAGGGTCACTTGTGATATGGGTTTTATTGATGCCCGAAACATCGACAACGAAGTCTATGTCTTTGTCGTATGCTTGCTTACTAAGTGTTTTCGCCAAGCTGGAGATTAAGTCAATTAAGTCGAAAGAGACCTGCTCAAGCTCGAGTTTACCTGACTCAACCTTAGAGAAGTCGAGTATATCGTTGATCAAGCTTAGCAAGGACTCAGCACTAGATTTTGCCAATGAGGCTCTTTGTCTTTGCTCATCACTGAGCTCTGTGTTCATCAGCAGATTGAGCATGCCGAGTACACCGTTCATTGGCGTGCGTACTTCATGACTCATGCTGGCCAGGAACTCAGACTTAACTTTCAACGCATTTTCGGCAACGGCTTTTTCTTCTTGAAGGGCTATTTCACGGAATTCTAGTTCTTGTGCGTAATCAGATAATTTTGAGGCTGAAACTTTGACCTCTGAAAGATCCTCGATACAAATAAAGGCTCCGAGGACTTCGTTATTTTCGCCAAAATCAGGATGGTAATTCGCTTTGCAATGCCTTATACCGTTAACGGTCGCCATATCTGTTTCCAAGTGACAGGACGTCCCGCTTAGAGCCTTTTTAATGTAGGGTTGAGTCCGTTCGTAAATGGCTTCACCCAAGGCTTCAGAAATTGCTTTACCCTTATAGGTGCTAGTATCACGGCCGCTCCAGCGACTATAGTTCTTGTTAACGAACTGAAAGCGCTCTTGTGCATCAATGTAGGAAAGTAATACGGGGACACCGTCGGTGATGCCATCGATAATACGCCGGGTTTCGTTTACCTCCTCAGCGCGTTTGGCTATGTCTTTGGCAAGAGCATTATAGCGCTTAACCAAAGTGCCTAACTCATCCTCGCTTTGGTAGCTTAAGGGAGAATTTAGGCCGTTACTTTGTTGCTGGTGTAGCTCTTCGGTAATGCTTTCCAAGGGCCTAATCAAGGTTCTACGCTGGTTGAGATAGGCTGTAGCCGCAAGTAGGGTAATTCCCCCAGCACAGAGTAGAAATAAGCTAAAGAGAAATGTCTTGGTTTCTTTAAATGTCGGTATATTATGAAATTCCATAAATACCTCGTAAGGGCGCACGCGATTAAGCTCTGGGTTCAGTAGTTTGATGCGAGCATGATGAAAAAAACCGTCATCGCTAATTTGATGATTCTGGTTTTGTCCATTTGTGATGAAACGCTTCTAGGTTTCTAATTGGGCATTGTCGAGTGAATTATGAACATTTTGGCCAATATTTTCTTCTTGGCTGTCTGCGCTGATAATGCCACTTGCCTGTTCCACCGGGAGCAAGCGGGTCATGTCATTTCGTGCCGTTAAGGCTTTAACAATACGCCTTAAATTAGCTGTGTTAGCATTGGTTTCATTAGCGATAAGTAGCGTGTCTTGTATATGCTGGGCAATTATATTGCTTTCACGCTCTAATGTTCGCTCTGCGTGATAAGAGAATAATAGCGAGACGGACAGCAAAAATATCGTGCCAATAAGGATACTTGGTATCGCTAACTTGAAGGATAGTGATGTAGTTAGCTTATTCATTTACGTTTGTTGCCACGTCAGTATATGCCCAGTGCTATTCAATGAGGTTAGGGGCTAGGCAATTGACTGATATGTGTCAGGAGTGTGCTGACGTCGATAATTGCTTCGTTAAAGCTTGCCCCTCCTTAAAAATAGCATAACTGTGCATTTTCGCCGTAAAAATGGAGGAATAATTCTTAGGGATAGATCGGTTTTCTTGAGCTATCAGCGTTAACTGAGAGTGTTATTGCGTTATGAAAGCGGGAGCTTGTGTCTTATTGTGATGTTTCCCTGGATTTCTTTGGTCTGATAGGTGCAGTAGCATAGGCTTTGTACGCTTAGACTTGGGAGGACTGGCTGTGTATAGCCTGATAAGTGGCGCTGTAAGGTGCTGAGTGAGTACGACTGTTTATAAAAGCCCAAAGTAAGATGAGGGTGGTAGTCGCGTGCGGGATTATCCTGACAGATAGATTCCAGTGTACCGCGTATCTTTAGAAGAAGAGGGTGCTTGTTTATCGAAAGGTAGGGGGCTGTCTCGAAACTGTCTAGGCCTAGGCTTTCTAGAGAAAAGGGCGAAAGCTTTAATTCTTCAAGCGCTCTGATTTGCCGGGCGAGCTTCTCTTCGCAGAAGTGAGCAGGATCCACCAGTCCGCAAGCAGATAAAGTGATGTGAGGTGCTCTCTGGTAATCAGGTAGTACTAGTGTTTTGACATGAGCGCGGGCGCGTTGGAAGGCTTTGAGCCAGTCTTCTTGCTGAACCACTATTGCCCAAAAGCCGTAATGCTCAATACCTTGATGCCAATTAAGCGGGTCATGCGGGCTAACTGCAATGGAATTCTTTGCCTGAGAGGCAGAAAGGTTTTGCATAAGTGAAATAGGTCAGAGTGATATGGAAGTTCTGAAATAGTTTAATTAAAGCGCGAGTGTTGGTGCAAATAAATATCAATCCACACTCACAATGCCAGTATCTGAGCTACACTGAAAGCATGTTTTTTCAAAGAAGTATTAACAGTGCCCCTATTAGCAAATGCTTGGCGATTAAGCCCTTTAATTGTTGTCGTTTTATCCTTTTTTCTGGTTCGTATCAGCTCTATTGAAGCTCTCGATGAAAACGTACTGCGGACTGCTCCTTACCTATTAGCGTGTATCTTACTTGGCTTTTCTGCCATGTTTAATCGAAGCCGCTTTATTGCCCCGATTTTCATCGCCCTGTTTGCCTATTACTTTATTCAAACGAAGCTGCAAACGCCTTTGACAAGATCAGACGTGATGGCGATGTTTAGTGGACTTAATCTCCTTTTTTGTACATCGTTGATGTTTGCTTCGCTCGTTCCTGAAAAAGGTATGTTTAACCGAACAGGTGGAGTATATGCACTGGTATTAGCGGCTGGAGCTATGCTCTTGTGGTATTTTGGTGCCAGTGAGGCGTGGCAGGCTAAGTTAGCGGCGATTGCCAACCACCAAAGTGCTTTGTTTGAAGACCGGTATTGGGTGACCGAGGCTTTGTTATATTGCCACGCCTTGTGTTTTTCAGTGTTAGCTCTGCTTGCCTTGATTCGCAAACATGTTGCAGATTTCGCTTTATTATTAACCTGGCTATCTGGCGTGTCAGTCTTTTTCGACTTCTCTTCAAATCACCTTAGTTCAGTATGCTTCTCAATGCTGTTTTTGGCTTTGTTTATTCTTTATCAACAAAGTAATTATCAGGTGACTTATAAAGATGCATTAACCGGAATATCAGGTCGCCGTGCTTTGGAAGATTATCTTTCCACTTTAGGTCGTCATTACTCGGTAGCGATGCTCGATGTCGATCACTTTAAAAAATTTAATGATACCCATGGTCATGATGTGGGTGACCAGGTTTTGCGTATGGTGGCTTCAAAGATCGCTCAGGTCGAGGGTGGAGGGCGAGCTTTCCGTTATGGTGGAGAAGAATTTACCATTGTCTTTAACCGCCGAAGTGCTGACGACATTTTTGTCTTTGCCGAGGCCGTGCGTGAATCGATACAAAACTATGCGCTAAAGCTTAGGTCCGATGACCGTGAGCAGGATAAGAAGACAGGGAAAAAGCATAGAGGTCAGGGTAATCCTTCTAAGACCGTTTCGGTGACAATAAGTATAGGTTTGGCAAATAGCGAGCCAGGGTATCGACCAGCTGAGGTCATCAAGAAGGCGGATGACTTGCTTTATAAAGCAAAAGAGGCAGGGAGAAATTGCACAATTAAAGAAAGTCCGCGATCTGTCTAGTCGGCACGCTATTATCCAATTACAAGCTCTCTATGCTCCCCGTATCGATTGTACGGCGAGCTTGATCTGTTCTTTTCTGGTGAAGGCATTATCTTTGGCTTCTTGTAAGGCGAGTTTTTTGGCTTCGTCACTTAATTCATTTGAGTCTAGGATATCTTGCCGTTGTTGGTAGAATTCTGTTAGGCGAGCTTGCCACTGTGGCGTATTGGATTCTAGGTAGGCCATTCTTTGTGCGATCTTTTCTCCATAGAAATTAGCTCTTAAATCGAAGATTTCTTCAGCCGTGTCAGACTGATTCTTAAGCCTGTTTATTTGTGCGGTGAGCTTTTTTTCTTCGCGCTTATAGCGCATGCCTTGAGCCATCTTACTGGGCAGTTGGCTTTCGGCCTGAGCCATCAGCTGATCTTTTTCCTGCTCGCTTAGTGAACTGTCGCTGTTGATCAGTAAGCGCTGATAAGAATAGTCATCATAACGTTCTTCGTGACCGAACAAGGCTTCACTTAGTTCTTTACCGAGGTATTGTCGACGTGTGTTTTTTTTATCATCAAGCGCAGAGCGCAGCATTGTCAGGTTTTCCTGCTGACTGAAGTCTGTGTTCATGGCAAATTGCTCTGTACTCAGGTTGCCTTTATAAAGCAGATAATTGTCTGCTATTTCCTGGGCTTTCATCGTTGCTTCGCCAGACAAACTCATCTCAATATACTCGCGTATGCGTTCAATGACCTGGTCTTGTCCCTCGATATGAGAAGCCATAAGGAAATACTCGAATATGTTTTTGATGTTCTCATTGATGACTAGCTTCCCTTGAGGGTCAACTAAAAACTGTTCGATCGCTATATCAGACATATGCAGGGGCAGCGCGCCGTAGCGTGATGCGGATTCGTACTCATGGGTTGAGTTGAAGGGTGTGCTCGCTAAGACTTGTCACACCCTGATTTCTATTTCATTGCGGCTTAGCTAGCGATGAGTTGCTTAACAATCTTGTTAAAGTGGCGAGCAAAAAGATAGTGGGTTTCACTTTTCAGACGGGTAAAGTGAGTCGTATTGAGGTGCTTTGATAGCAGCTCAGCGGCTTCTAGGGGAATAACATCATCATGTTCGCCGTGCCAGAATTGATATTCTGTTCGACAATTTTTTACCGAAAAGGCAAGAGCACTGAAGCTAAGCTTTAGTTCTTCTGCCCAAATACCAACACCTTGCTTAGCCGATTGCTTGAGATTAGCGGTTGAATAGTTTCGATATTGACTTGTTTTTAACAAGTTAATATCTGCAGCACGACCTTCAAGTGTGGGGCGAATATAGTTCAACTGCTGGGAATAAAAGTGTTCGATGTCTTTTCCAACAGCCATTTTTAAAATGGGTTCGATCAAAAATGGAGCAAACTTTAGACTTCGATTAACGGCCGTTACGAGTGAAGGGATGTTGGCGCAGGCCATAATATCTTCGATACGCGGCATGGCATTAACCATCGCAATGCGCTCGATGCGATCTGGCAGAAACTCTGCCAAGGCAAGCGCGTAACTACCACCTATAGAGTGTGCAAGAATTTTTACTTTATCTAGTTTTAGGTGATCTAGTAGTTGCTCAAGATCCGAGCACCAGTCTTGGTGGTTACGTTCGGGGTGGCAGTCAGAATCTCCGTAGCCAGGACGTTCGGGAACAATAATTCGGATATTTTCTTGTTCAAAAAGGCTTGATGCACCCGGAGGTAACTCCATTGAAGAGCCCATAAGGTTATGTAGTAAAATGATGGCGTGAGTTTCGGAGCTGGTCGAGCAATATGGGTCAGTTGCACGTTTATTTTTTAAAAGTTCAGGCTTTGGATGATCGCAATAACTCATACGCCTGCCGTCTTTCAGGTAAATAACGTTCTGCTCAGGCTCGCTTGTTTGGTCAGCAATAGGAGATAAAGGCCTATCGAGTTGATGTGAGGAGCCGAGTTTATATAATAAGACTTTTCTGATTAACTCCGGTTTCCTAGTCACCCCAAGTTTCTGATAAATGTTGCTTAAGTGGCCTCTTACCGTTGCCTCTTTTAACTTTAGTTTGGTGGCAGTCTTCTTGCTGGATAGCTCATTGATCAAGGTGACTACGACTAGTGCCTCGGTATCTGTTAGCTGGTAGTGTGCCTTGAGAAGCTCGGTGTTAATTAGCTCTTCCTGCTCTGTTTGAAAACAGAGATAAAAATGCTGGCTGAGCTGCATATCTGCCTCATTGCCTGGCAAGGCGGTAAGATGGACCAGCTTAGGTTTGCCTTGGTATGCCTTTTTAGTGCTGAGGCTTTCTACAGCTGAGTCGACGGGTTCAAGTGCTAGTGAGATGATGCTGAAGTTTTGGTCGCCGGTTAATGGCATAAGCTCTGTGTTCAGCCGAAGGTGTTCCGCGCTCAGGTAACCCTGATCAATTTGCCAGTGCTGACTGGCATTGAAGAAGTGCTCAGCTCGCTCATTGATGTCAATTATTCGGCCTGTCTCATTAATAATTAATGCCGCCATGGGAATATGGTTCAGGGAACTTTCTGTCTGTAAGGGGTGTTCCTGGCTGCTAAGTTGGGCACTGATTTTGATCGCCGTTTTCAGGTGTTTCATGACACGCAAGGAAACGTCTCTAAACGGATGCTCATGAGGTAGGTTTTCAGAGATGGAAATACAGTTTGACAGGCTCAGCAGTAGATTGAACCATTCGTCTTTCTTGCTCGCGAAGCGATAGATAAGGGAGATCAGTTCATCTTCTTCGAGGCTGAATTTCTCTATGGTAAGTGGTGCGTTATTTTCGAGCAGGTTAATCATGACTACATCCTTGTGACTACTTAACTAATCCGTATTCAATACAGTGTTCAAATAAAAATAAAATTAGCGCTTCCTGGCTTTCAAGCCTAGTTTTACGAAGCACTGATTGGAGTTGCTTGCGTACAGTCTGTTCGGAGACGCCTCTGTGCTCTGAAATATCACTAAGGCGAGCTCCTTCGAATAGTAAAATGCTTAATTCTTTCTCTGCCTTACTCAGTTTCAGAGCCTGAAATCTTAGGTTTTCTTTTAAGTGTTGCGCATAGTTGGCGCCTAAAAAATACACCCATGCAAGGCCGGTTCTGGTGTAATGTCTGAACAGCCTGGGTACGCAAGCTGTCGTGCTGATAATTACCGGATATTCTATTTCATTAATACTTAGCTTGAACAACACGCTGTGCTTGCTTGTCGCATTCATACAGTCGTGGATAGCATTTCTAAGTACGATGCGCTGATTAGCCCGAGTGCATAACTTCAGTAGGTCGATGTGCTCACGAGCTAGATGCCTTAATGATGTACTCGCGTCAAACTCTTCGTTTGTAATAGATGAATTGATTAATTGTCTAAACAACTTATTGCTAAACACACTATTAACTTGGTTATCGACAGCAAGGGTGGGGAGTGGGTAGTGGCCCAGAACTTGATAAACTGATTCAATTTCTTGCTGCTGTTGGTTTATTTTATGGCAGAGAAGTAAGGCCTGGGCGATATGTGGCAGTAGGTGTCTCTGTGTATTGGATAGGGGGAGCTGGGCTTCTGCGCGGCGATCAAAAGCAATGCTAGCGACCAACTCGGCGCGATGGTCGAAAGGAATACACGGATAAAGTACGTGTTTGTGAACAAAAATATAATAAGAACTAGAGCTACCGGCCGGTGCTTCCTTGCGAATGTCGCTTAGCTCAGTCTCGCTCAATAACGAGCTTTGCCAAGGGATTAGGCGTTCACTAAGGTCAATTGAAGCGCTGCCGAAGATGTCGCAAAGTTCTTGTGCCAAGCCTTCGGGGCCTTTAGATGCACTGTCGTAGAGCTTTAAGGTGAGCACTGAGCTGTCAAGGGGCGCTTTTTTTATAGAACTGCTATACACGTTTTATTCCGAAACTTATCTATCAATGCTGTTAAAGCGTTTGTCTTTTATCTAGTGCGTTTATAAGTGAGCATCATAGGGAATTTTAAGCAACAAATCGGTCTTGACACTTTGTTTTTGTGACAAGACTTCTTAATAAGTAGAAGTACGTGGTGATTCTGTGATCTTATCGCACTGAATTTATAGGGCTTCGTCACAGCGGTACTTACTTGGCTAAGTTCGTGTTTAAGAGGGATGACATTTGAATAGCCTTCATTGATTGAGTTGGATCATGTCTCATATTCCAGAAAACATGCTAATCTGAAGATCTTCACTTACGGAGATCATGTATGAGTCATACTGTTGAAGGTCAAGAGACCCATAAACATTGGGGGCGTCTAGGGCGCTCCATCCTCAATGGAGTGATAGGTGACTACCTTGAAAAAGAATGTAACCCTTTGGCTATCCAGATGGGCTTTTATTACCACTACAAACGCTTGGTCTTAAATGAACACCTCGTTCATCAGCTGGATGCGCCGTTAAGTAATAAGGTGGTTGTATTTGTTCATGGGCTAACAAACCTGGAAACGGTTTGGGATTACCACCTAAAGGCTCCCAGTGAAGGGGAATCTCTCGTCGATCATTATATTGATAGCTGTTTCGACTATAAAGGCGGCGATGTCAGGGAAAACTATGGTACAAAGTTGCAGGAAGATTTTGGTTATACACCGTTCTATCTTCGCTACAATACCGGACTTTCTTTAGAAAAAAATGGTCGTCTTCTGGCAAAGCAACTGACTCAATTGCACGAAGCCTACCCGATTAATATTGATGAACTGATGCTTGTCGGTTTCAGTATGGGCGGACTCTTACTTCGACATGCTCAATATTGTGCCATCCAAACTGATATGCCTTGGCTCTCGAACTTAAGTAAATGTATGTACTTGGGTACACCGCACGAAGGCTCACCGCTTGAAAAGTTTGGCCACTTTAGCGGTGAAATCGTTCGACACTTTCCTCGGGATTACATTAGCCATTGGGCTGATTGGATTGATCGGCGGAGTGAAGGTATTCAAGATTTAAAGCATGGCTTGAAGTTTTTTGCTCCATCTGAAGACATTGAGTCGTCATGTGCGAGTTTCTATGATCAGGCTCGTCATTACTTTATTAGTGGTAGTGTTGGAAAGAATGAAGATAGCTTTATTAGCAGAGTGATGGGGGGTAGCTTGGTCAGACAGGGTAGTGCTAACCCGGGCTCTGCGCCAACACATAGCTAAAACGCTCACTTTGAAGGCCTGCCACATATTCCATTGGCGCACTCTGACCGCGTGTACCAGCAGATAGCATGCTGGGTTGATGAAGATGAGCGAAGATTGCGTACACGTCATGCGGGGAAAGCGCTCGATTTAATCAACTATCAGGTAATACGTAAACCCTATATCCCCGAAGCTGGGCAGCAAGATGTGTCCAATCAAGCTTTATTAGCAGGCACTATCGATTTGATGGCGAGCGCTTACGATAAAACGGTAGAAACAGTTGAGACGGTTCATTACTCAATTGCTGAAGAGCCCTTTTATGTGATGCAAAAATTACCCGTAGTGAGTCAAATAGCCAAACCTATTGAAGCCGTGCACCGAGATATTCTGGATATCGTCTATCGTTCACTAAGAGGTGGCGGCAAGCTTGTCCATCGTGCGGCTAAATTGCTTACCCCGGATGACCTTGCACAAGCTAGACCTAATGCATAGTTTTTACTTTGCCTTTCTATTACCATAAGTAGTGCTATCATAAAAATAACCCAAGCTTTTTCCACCACTTACATAATAAATTTAAGGTGAGTTACATGCCTATGCGTTTTATGTCTGCTTTTAGACACTTTTTACCTATGATTGTCTGCGCGATGCTGGCTGGACTGCTCTCTGGAGCAAGCTACGCCACAGATAATAAGCGGTTTGAATCGTCCGTTCGAATTGGTTACGTACCTCATCTTTCTTTCAAAGTTGATAACGGTATTGCTTCAGGAAGTCTTGCAAATTTGATGGAATGCTCGAGCGCATACTTTTCTCATGTCGAGTTTGTCGAAATGCCACACTACTCATTCATGGAAGGTGCGCTTGATAGTAATGTGATTGATATTGGTTTGAATATGGTCAAGACCAAATCGCGGGATAAAGTCGCTGAATATGCCTTTGACCTATATACCTCACGTATTTTACTCGTGGGTAATGGTAATTCCCGAAACAATCAAGGTGCAGGTATTCTTGCGGTTAAACAAGGCAGTGATATCGATATTTTGTTGTTGGCTAAGGGCTATCAAGTTAACACTCAAGCTTATTCGATTGATAGGCTGATCGAGATGTATCGTGAAGGACTCATTAATTCATTTGCAGAGTCAGAAGTGAGTATCTTTGATGCGCTTCAGGCTTTGGATGCGGATGAGGTCGATTATGATTATGAAGTACTGGCCGAAGCCGCTGGCGGAGCTTATGTCGCTAAGCACTTCTTGAAAAATAACCCCTCAGTGATTAAAGACTGGCAGCAAGTAACGAGTGTTTGTGCTTACCTTGCACCCAAGATCGAATTATAAGTAGATCCTGTTGTCAGGCCTATGCTCCCTTGATTCGGGCTGATCATCCCTAGGAAATTATGCCTCTTTTCTGATAGAATCCGCGTGCGCCGTAGAGATAGCTGTATAAGTTTTGTGCAGTTTTACGGTGCCATATTCTAGCGATTTACGAAAGAGGTTCGTTGCATGTCTGTTGTTCGATGGCTATTAGGCCGTATTATTCTATTAGTTGATTTTCTGTTTAAGCCTCGTAAACCCAAGCTTTCCAGCGAGAAGCAGTTAGAACTGGACGCGGCGACGCAGAACATATCGCTATATCAGTATGCTGCCTGTCCATTTTGCGTAAAGGTTCGATGGGCTGCGCGTCGTCAGGGCTTAAATATTGAGACTCGTGATGCGAAACGCAATAAGCAGTTTGCTGAAGAGCTACAGTCCGGTGGAGGAAAGCTTAAGGTGCCATGCTTAAGAATAGAAAAAGATGGTGAGCAACAATGGATGTATGAGTCGTCAGATATTATTTCTTATCTTCAAGAGCAATATACATAAGAGAGTCCTGCAGAGGGCCCCAGCCCTCGCTATGCGGAGTTAGATAGGTTCAAAGGTGCGACCTGCCAGCGAGGCTCGGTACAAATCTAGCTGTTACTCTCTCCAAGAACCTTTCTGATTTCCTGTTCTGCATAATCCAGTTCTTTAGCAAAAGAGCTTATTGCTTCTTCTTGCACTTCATTTGGGAACTGTGTGTTGTTTTCCAGATCAATTGCCAGGCAAGCTACTCTATTTATACCCAGTTCTTCAGCACTTGTGCGTAAGCGGCTTGCTTTCTCAGTGATCATTTGTTTGTTGATAGCGCTGAGCCCAGAGTTTAAGTGCTGTCTGATCTCGCCAACTTCAGCGACGAATTGCGATAAGGCACTCCGATAATGTTGCTCGTCTCCCAGGCTAGTTCGCAGGCCAATATTTTGGTCGAGCACGCCAGCGGGAAGGCCTGTTGATGAGCCAAAATTATTGCTTGACGAATCAGGGGCTTCGTCAACAAAATTATCAGGCTCAGGCTCAGGCTCAGGCTCAGGCTCAGGCTCAGGCTCAGGCTCAGGTTCAGGCTCAGGCTCAGGCTCAGGCTCAGGCTC
>NZ_LWGJ01001243.1:0-3539 GCF_001635845.1 Oleiphilus sp. HI0132
GAATTACGCCAGCTTATTAAAGATGGTGAAAATAGCCCCATTATCGAAAATTGGAATGCTGATGATTTTATTCAACGGATGAAGAAAAAGCATAATGCATAAAAACCAAAGCTTTTTTGTACACCAAAAAGCAGATGAAGACTTAGAAGCTATTTTTGATTATAGCCTAGAGAAATTTGGTTTTGCTCGAGCTGCACGTTATATCAAAGATATAGAAATAATGTTTAAGCAATTAGCTTGCAATCCTCAGAAGGGAAATACGTTTGATATCCAACTACCAAGCTGTTTGCATGTAAGAGTTGAGTCACATTTCATTTATTATGCAGAGTGCCAGGGTGGCATTGAAATCTTCAGGGTTCTTCATCAACGCATGGAACCAAGTAAACATCTAATTGATATCCTAGATCAAGATTAAGCTCTTTGCCGCCAATGAATTTGATGTAACTTTTTGAGACATCTAATCGGAATTTTCTTCACTAGTGCCAATGAGTCCGCATTTAAGACCCTGACAACTCAAATAGGGTGCGCCGTGCGCACCGATAAACCCCGCGACTCAAACAAACAGTAATGGGGGGGCGGCCAAAGCAATTTCCCTAACCTGTAGGCAGAGCCTTCCACGGCTCGCAAGCGGGCTAGCACGGGGCAGATTCATGCGAGGGGTTGAACCCTCTGCCTACTAAGACGAGGTATCAAACTCCGCTGGTGCGCACGGCACACCCTATTGATATCGAAGAGTCCGAACTTGGCATATTCGCACTTTATTCGTAGGTCGGGCTTCAGCCCGACGCGGTGCTTACAATACCTATTAACTACCTCATTGGCACCGATCTGTCGGGTTGAAACCCGACCTACAAGGTACGTACTAGGGGCCGAATTTGGCACTTTAACGACTAAGTAATGCGCAGGAGTCGTGCGCTTTAGTCGAACGCAGTGTTCTAATAGCTCAGCTCAAGCGCTGACTTTTACAATTAATATTTATCATTATTTATATCGAGCCAAAAACATATCAACGGTTTCGCGCACTAGTGCTTGTTTTTCAGGTTCAGATAAAACAGGCGCAATTTGAACAACTTGAGGCCAAAAGCAACTTCCCTTTATTAGGTTGTGAAGCTGTGTGAAAGCTAGCTCTGTGTCATGTAAATTTATGCGCTTATCTTTAGACGCGCTTTCTAACCATAGCGTCAGCGCGGTGTCTTCATCATCGAACTTTTCAAGTTCTTTTTGTAGGGCCTCCGGCTGGAACAGGAAGTGCCCTAGCGCCACGCGTGCTAAATCGATATATTCTTTGTCGCCCACCAGATTCACTTCTTGCTTTAGTAATGCTGTTAGCTGCTCACCCAAGGGGCTGACGGCATCATAATGAACATCAATTTTCACCATCGCCTGATCCCATAGATCTTTCAGCAAATACATTACCAAGGCTTCTTTAGAGTCGAAGTGATTGTAGACCGTTCGCTTTGATACCTGGGCAATTTCCGCTAGCTTATCCATGCTTGTCGCATCTACGCCATATTCCTTAAAGGCTTTTCTCGCGGCATCAATGATCGCCTCTCTCTTTAATTCACTGCGGCTTTTGCTTTTTTCGCTTAAGGTCTGACAGATTACGTTCACATTGAGTCTCAACAGCTTAAATACCAATAAAGTACATTTTTACACTGCATAGTTTACTTTTCAATTTAAATAAGTAAACTGCACTGATTAGTTTACTTATTGTATGGCGACGTCATGGTGGGCTCAGTGATGGATCGCTATGGAAGCGGGCAGCTTGCTGTAAGTCAGAAGGAGAGAATCATGTTACGTTTAATAGCGCGCGTTGCTTTGGTGCTTACAGCACTGATGATTGTTAAAGGTTGTGCGAGTATGCCGGACAGCAAAATGCCTTTGCATCAGAGTGCTGAGTATTACAATTATATTCAGCGAGACTTTGAAAGCTATATAGAGGTGTCTAGAGCATGGTTATCGCATAACCGAAGTTTTATTTCACAGAACAAGCAAAAAGAGATCAACATGAACGCACCGTTTATGTTGATGCCTAATGAGCCGACACAGAAAGCTGTATTGCTGGTTCACGGCTTGGGAGACTCGCCTTATTCTTTTTCTGATATTGCTAAATCGCTCCACGGCGAAGGGTATGCTGTTCACGTTTTACTTTTGCCTGGGCACGGAAGTAAGCCTTCGGACTTAATGCTCTCTCACTATGAAGATTGGCAAGACATTGTTGACCACTATGCTCTACAGCTGAAAAAACAGTACAACAAGGTTTTACTAGGCGGTTTTTCTACCGGTGCAAACCTCGTGACTATCAATGCCATTGAGCAGGGTGGTGTTGATGGTTTGCTTCTGTTTTCTCCGGGCTTTGAGACATTTTCACCTTTTGTAGAGCGTTTGGCTCCCATCTTTGCGACATTTATGGACTGGGGCTGGAAGGCAGAAGAAGATAACCTAGCCCGATATCGCTCCTCGCCAATTAATGCTTCGATCGCTTACTCTGAGAGTGCACAATATGTCAGAGACTTATTTGAATCAAAGCAAACAAATGTCCCAACCCTGATTGTGATGAGCGAGGCAGACAGTGTCATTAACCCTCATGCCATCAAAGGATACTTTGACTCAAACTTCACCCATGCATCAAATCGCTTCATTTGGTATGGAGAGTCTATTATTGAAGACGATAAGATTATCACTAAGTCTATGAAACTGCCGGAACTGAGAATCAGTTCTGGCTCACATATGAGCCCACTATTCGCTCCAGACAACCCTTACTACGGCAAAAAAGGAGAAAAACGAATGTGCGGAAACAGCTTTAATCCCTCAAATACGCGCCGATGCGAAGAGGGTGAAAGTGTATGGTTTTCAGCATGGGGTTATAGCGAAGAAGACAAACTATTTGCCCGTTTAACATGGAACCCTTACTACTCGAAAATGGAGCAAGCTCTAAGACTTTTTCTTCGGAATTAAACATGCTGCTCTATGCGAATGTTGCGTGACCAGACAGTGGTTCCCTCACAACTAAGACCAGCTAACTTTGCCGAGCAGCATATCCTTAAACATCACAAAGTCACCCATTAAACTCCATAGCGGGTATGTAAAAGTAGCCGGACGGTTCTTTTCAAAAAAGAAATGTCCGACCCAGGCGAAACCATAACCGACTAGTGGCAGAGCGATTAGCAGTGACCAATTTTGCGTACTAATAAGTGTAACGAGCAGTAAAATAACGAGTGCAGTACCGAGGAAGTGCAAGCGCCTGCATGTCGCGTTGCTGTGTTCAGATAGGTAGTAAGGGTAGAATTCTTTGAAGCTTTGGTAGGTTTTCATTTTGGATAACTCTCTTATTGTTTTTTATATAGTAATCTTATCGGTGCTGCAGTGCCAATTGTTGCTAAGGTGAATTTTCTCTTAAGTTTAATTGATAGATAACATGATTTTTTAGCTTCGGTTAAGCAGTGGTGCTTTATGTCTTGGATACAAATCACTCGAAAAAGGCCAGATATTTGTATAAAATAGCGCCCGGTAAAATCCGGTAACTCGTTATCATCGAG
>NZ_LWGJ01001244.1:0-1323 GCF_001635845.1 Oleiphilus sp. HI0132
CAAACATCCTATGGAGGATGCTAATGAAAATATTTGATGAAATTGAATCTGAAGTTCAGAGCTATGCTCGTTCTTTCCCTCGTGTTTTTAATCGCGCTAAGATGGAACACCTCTACGATGAGGAGGAAAATGAGTATCTAGACTTTCTGGCGGGTGCGGGAACACTTAACTACGGGCATAACAATCCGCTATTTAAGCCTCTCTTAATGGACTACATTGAGAATGATGGTATTACGCATGGCCTGGATATGCATACCAAGGCGAAAGGTGAATTTCTAGAGGCTTTTAATGAGAAGATTCTAAAGCCTCGGGATCTCGATTATGTTATGCAGTTTACTGGTCCGACTGGTACCAACGCAGTTGAAGCGGCTTTAAAGCTAGCGCGTAATATTAAAGGCCGTCAGAACATTATTTCTTTCACCAATGGTTTTCATGGCGTTAGCCTTGGCTCTCTGGCTGCGACGGGTAACTCTCATCATCGTGGCGCGGCGGGTGTCAGCTTAGGCGGCGTAAGCCGCGTGCCTTATGACGGCTACTTAGGTGACGAGATTGATACCACAGCTTATCTTGATAAAGTGCTTTCAGATTCCAGCAGTGGCATCGACAAGCCCGCTGCAGTGATTGTTGAAACTGTGCAAGGTGAAGGCGGTATCAATGCGGCTAGTTTTGAATGGTTGCGTAACTTAGAAAAAGTCTGCCGAAAGCATGATGTACTGCTTATCATCGATGATATACAGGCGGGTTGCGGTCGTACTGGCACCTTCTTTAGCTTTGAAGAAGCAGGCATTAAGCCCGATATGGTGACCTTATCGAAATCACTTGGCGGATACGGCTTACCTTTTGCTGTTGTTTTATTTAAGCCAGAGCTGGACCAATGGAAACCAGGAGAGCATAACGGTACGTTTAGAGGCAACAATTTTGCTTTTGTGACCGCGAAAGCTGCCATTGATCATTACTGGTCTGACGACAAATTCTCGAACGAAATTAAGCAAAAAGGCAAATACATTAAATCGCGCCTGGAAAAGATTGTCGACTTGTATGGCGACGGAAATTTCACGACCTGTGGACGCGGCATGTTTCAAGGGATTAACTGTGTAAACGGTGAGATCGCTGGCAACATTACACGCAATGCTTTTCAGCAGGGGCTTATCATTGAGACAAGCGGTGCTGATGATCAGGTGGTTAAATTTTTATGTCCTCTCGTAATCAGTCAAGACTCTCTCAAAAAGGGTATTGATATTGTTGAGCAAGCGATCAAAGAGGTTTGTGCTAAAGAAGACCAAATCCCTGAAGATAGCGACTATTTTGATGATGCGAAGATGG
>NZ_LWGJ01001245.1:0-2160 GCF_001635845.1 Oleiphilus sp. HI0132
TAAATTAGTTCCGAAATAAATCCTAAAAGTTAGTTAATAAAGGTGATGAACGCCTCATTACCAACAACTAGTGAATCTCACTCAGTAACTATTGTGTCAACTTTTGTTACAATTTGTTTCTGTAATCTAGCTGTATCTTTAATACGGAGTAATTTAAGCGATGTTTGGTTTTAAACGTTTTAACCTAACTAATTTGGTAGTTTTAACCTTACTTTTATCAGCTTGCGGCGGTGGTGGCAGTAATTCAAGCCAAGCCGAACCTGACTCCTTATTGAAAGGACAATTTATTGATAGCCCAGTAGAGAATCTTAAATATCGCACCACATCTCAGAGTGGTTTTACCAATAGCTTAGGCGAATTTATTTATAAAGAAGGAGAAAGAATTACTTTCTCCATTGGTGGAATAGATTTACCTAGCACTCAAGCTGGCCCACTAATTACACCTCTAGACCTTGCAGGTACAACTGATTTAGACCATCCAGCAGTAGTCAATATCGCTAGGTTATTGCAAAGTCTCGATAGAGATGGAAACCCTGATAACGGCATCAAAATTGATAACCAAGCGCACCAATCTGCAGAGAATATGTTCATTGATTTTGAACATGCTAATTTTGTGGCAAACATCACTAATCTAGTGGCGAATAGCGGTTCGCTCATAACCAGCTTGGTTGATAAAGAAAGTGCGATAGCTCATTTAATGCGTAGCCTTGAGATTATAGCTGATACTGATGCCGTTTTAGATGAGGAAGACAACTGTGTCAACCATGCTAATAGCAATCAACTAGATACCGATGGTGATGGTCAAGGTGATGCCTGTGATTTGACACCAAATGGACCAGATATTCATAGAAATAGTGCTCCTGAGATTGGAACAATACTTACCGATATTCGTCATTTACCAGACACTTATGGGGGGACAACAAATGTTGATCCCCCTCCCGTGAACATTGGATTTACAGTAAATGTCCAGATTTCAGACCCGGATGGTTTTGATGATCTTGAGTATGTCGACATTGTTCAACTAGATGATAATTGGTGGTGGTCGCTGTTAGATCCATCATCTTGGGGGGCACAAAGAAACTCCTGCCGAATTGGTGATTCAGATGTTTTCGAATGTGTTTTCCATTCGAGTGAGCGCCTTCACACGATTAAGCTTTCTAACTGGAAAGTTATTGTAGTAGATAAATCAGGCAATCAAATTGAGAAGCAATTTAACTTCTCTGTTTTTGGCGGAGAAGAGCCTGGTACTTACGACATTATTTACTCTCCGCAATATGATGGTGATATTTCAAATGGAATTCCTGCGTTGGAATCGTTAAGTGAAGAAGCTAATGGCTTGGTAGGTTACATAAACGAGGGAACTCAGTCGTTTCGCATTGAGTTTCAGGCGACTGATACGCGCATCAAGAACTACGAAATTCAATTGTGGTCTTATGTGTATGACGGTGTCAGCGAAGATTCAGGTGATTGGTTCTACACAGGGTACGTTCCCCTTGATAGTGCTTCTATCATGAGTACACCAATCGTAGCGGGAGTAACAACAGAGCTAGATATTAATTGGTCTGAAGTGATTCTTAAGCCGGGATTTTCACCTATGGACATTGATGCAGGGCATGTGGTTGTTTTTGATGAATTTATCGAGATTGGACCGGACCATTATTGGTCGTATCAACTCGGCACATCTGATTTTTTTTGGTTCTGGTGAACATTGAATAAAAGAAAAATACGACGAGCTTAAGGGGTCCGTGACAAATAAGAATCAGTTGTCACCGTCTCCTTATTTTTTGTTTTGTTAATAAATAATCCATAAAAAATACACCTGAACAATAGGGAAAAATATCCTCTTTTGATCTATTTTTAAGTATTATTGATTAAGTTCAAAAAAGGCCGCTTTAGAAAAGCCTTAATTTTCCAGTACCCTAATCCATGAAGATTAGGCCAAAACTAAATTGCACCTTCAACAGCAAGTTATGGCACTTTGCTGACAAAGTTTAGGCAGGGTATTTGTAGGCTCTAGTCGAAACCGCTATTTCATTGCGTGCCGACTTTTACAGCTTATCTATAGCATGGTCTCAATTCAGCTTAAGTAAGCGCTACTCTACTCTGACCCCGGCTTTTTTCTGGCACGAAAATATTCCGGTTCTTCACTTGAATCAATCA
>NZ_LWGJ01001246.1:0-2093 GCF_001635845.1 Oleiphilus sp. HI0132
TCCGCACCTGGCCCAGTTTGTTACAACAAAGGCGGAACTTAAGTAACTGTGACCGATGCCAATCTAGTTCTAGGGCGCATACGTGCAGATGCTTTCTTAGGTGGCGGTATGTCTCTTGATATAGCCTCAGCAGAGAGCGCGCTAGACACGCTAGCCAGCAAACTACAAATGAGCAGGCTTCAATTGGCAGAAGGAATCATAGAACTTGCGGAACAACAAATGGTAAAAGCCCTTCATGCCATTTCTATTCAGAAAGGGCACAACCCTAATGACTTTACCTTATGTTGCTTTGGCGGCGCTGGGGGTCTGCATGTCTGTTCCTTAGCTGAAAAACTCAATATGAAAAGTGCCATAATTCCCCAGAATAGTGGTGTCCTCTCGGCCTACGGCATGCTCAAAGCTCAAAAACAACGGCAATTTACCAAGACACATATTATTCAGTTAGATGATATTTCCCATCACCAACTGGAACAGCTGTTTGAAGGTCTCGAGTCACAAGGAACGAAAGAACTAAAATTAGAACAAGTAGGCAGGCAAACTATCCGATCAGAACGCTCTTTGGATCTTCGTTACCAAGGCCAGAGCTTCACTCTGAATATCCCCTTTTCTGCAGATCAAACCCGCAATATTGCAGACTTATTTCATCACAGCCATCAACAACACTATGGGCACCAACTCACTAATACCGCGGTTGAGCTCGTGAATGTTTGCCTTAGTCTGACAATTGAAACTCAGCAAAGTAATGATGTTATATGTACTGAAGTGCAAAATGATGCCACCACACAAGTCATTCAACTTCCTTCGATAGAAAAAGAAGTGACAATTCTTCAGCGAGAAGCGATCAAAGAAGGTGAAACCATAATAGGGCCTGCAATCATATTGGAAAAGGTTTCGACAACCTGGCTAAAAGAAGGATGGTGCGCAAAGATAGATCAGTTTCAGCATCTCGTGTTAAAAAAGCACGAAGTTATTGTGCAATAAACGAGCTGTCATACTCTAAAATATCATTGTTTGTGATAGCATATAAAACTAACGCGTGTCAGCTAGAATTTATAGGAGTGAGGTGAAGTAAATGTTTGACTGGTGGATAAACGGTATTCTCGATTTAAGTGTTGGGCAGAAAGTCATTGCAACGATAATTCTGACTCAAATCACCATCGCCAGCGTCACACTTTATCTACACAGACACTCAGCTCACAACGCTCTCGACCTGCATCCTGCACTTAAACACTTCTTCCGTTTCTGGATATGGCTGAGTAGTGCTCAAAATACCAAAGAGTGGACCGCTATTCACCGGAAACACCACGCAAAATGTGAGACAGATGAAGACCCACATAGCCCTGTTGCGAAAGGCCTAAAAACAGTTCTACTAACGGGTGCTGAGCTCTATAAAGAAGAGGCTGCCAATGCCGAAACCTTAAAGCGCTACGGTCAGCGAACACCTGATGATTGGTTAGAAAACAAGATCTATACCCCTCATAAGATGAAAGGTGTAGTACTGATGGGCGCTATCGATATTTTCTTCTTCGGCCTGGCAGGTATTACCATTTGGGCGATTCAAATGATGTGGATCCCGGTATTTGCTGCGGGTGTTATCAATGGTGTCGGCCATGCAATCGGCTACCGGAACTTTGAGTGTAAAGATGCCTCCCGTAACATCAGCCCCTGGGGCTTTTTTATTGGTGGCGAAGAACTTCACAATAATCACCACACTTATCCCAACTCCGCCAAGCTATCTGTTAAACCCTGGGAATTCGACATCGGCTGGTTTTATATCAGAATATTAAGCGCCCTTGGTTTAGCAAAAGCACGCAATATCCCACCTAAGCCAATAAAAGACAGTCACAAGCTGGAGCTTGATAAGGATACGGTGATGGCAATTATCCACAATCGCTTTTATGTTTTATCCCAATATCTTGAAGAGCCTGGCTCATCTCATAAATGGTCTTGATCATCACGTCGTGGTCAAGCATTTCATTGATTCGGCTTTTCTCAGTACTTTTAACCAAATTTTCTTCTCTAACGAGAAGCTTCTTGGCCTTTTTAAACATAATTTTTTCTTGTTCCTGCATCTTGGCTTTTTGTGCTTGGAT
>NZ_LWGJ01001247.1:0-1981 GCF_001635845.1 Oleiphilus sp. HI0132
ATCTTAGCATTCTTACTCCTGAGCAAATCGTAAGTAACATACTAAAAATAATTGACATAACACCAGAAACACAAAACATATATATTTCAGGAATACTCCCTATATCCCTAGAACGAAATCAGAAATTACAGCACCAAGCACCAATCAAGCAAACTAACCAACTCTTAAACAAAGCACTCAGACACAGCCTAAACACAACCTTCATCCCTCCACCCAATGAATTGCTGGATAAGTCAGGCCACTTATCTTCAAAGCATCATATCGGAGATGGCTTGCATCTGAGCTCATCTGGTTATGACATCTGGATAAACCACCTCAAAGACTACCTGAACATTCAACCTCTTAAAGAAAGTTTATAAACGAGTAGATATAAATTTCACCTATAAACTCTAGCGAGCTCTAGCTCTTTTTCTGAACAAAGACTGACCAAGGTCAAATACCCGCGTTTTTTATACGTATAAAATTCATTCCACCCGATTATCAAAACTGAGGTCTAAGGAATGAGCCAGAAAAAAGTAACATTAGTGATTTCTCCCAGGGATCGTTATAGCGGTCTCTCTGACTGTATCAAAAACGTTTATGAGCATACCGACAGTTCGCTATTTGACCTGATCATTCTTGATTTAGGTTACCCTTCGAGTGAAATCGCTTTAGCCAAAGAAGCCATTGCAGGAAAGGATAACGCCAAGATTATTTCTCACGGGCGCATAATCCCACTAGAAGGAATCAGCAAAATACGCGACCAAATCAAAACTCCCTTTACCTTTCTGCTAGATAATGACTCAAGAGTTTCTGAAGGTTGGCTCCCACCACTTATCGAAACTGGTGAAAAAACAGGTGCTGCTGTTATCTCCCCACTAACGCTAGAGAAAGATGGTGTCGACGGAGACTATACCCGTAACCATATCTATACCGTTGAGATCCGCACGATTGAAGTTGAAGGTAAAACTTATCTTATCGAGCATAAGCCTTACCGCCGTGAACTGCCTGAAAACATGCCAAAAGAAACCGTGCCGACTCAAGCATTTGAACTACATGGCGTCATGTTTAATACACAAGCCTTACAAAACATTGAACTGCCACATATGACAATTCGTGAACATCTGGATATTGGCATGCAGCTTCAGGCAAAGGGAGAGAAGCTCTATGCCGAACCACGCTCAGTCATCTACTTTGATAACCTGGGCACACGAGCTAACCTAAGCGACCTAAAGTATTTTGACCTTCGCTGGAATAGAAAAATCGGAAAATACTCACACGATCTATTTGAAAAGCGCTGGGGGTACAAATGGTATGCAGAAGAATCGGTCTATTTTTGGTGTCAGCGCAGAAGACTATACATAATTTTACGCTGGGCTTTTCTTCCAATAAAAGTTGCAAACCTACTAGACCGTATCGTCAGTAGCGTTAAACGGCGGTTCTTTCCTATTTGGGATCCGGTCAAGAACCCTCTTGAACATTCGAAATTACTGTATGATACTTTGGAAAACAATTCGCCTGTGCAGAAGAGTCACAACTTGACACTAAATTAAGTAACTTTCCGTGAACTACAATTAAGACGCTTTTGTTAGTTGTAGTTCACGAAAGCAAATCTTTGATCCCATAAAAGCCACACATGATGACAGTGTATACTCCATATACTATTTAGGAGTATCGACTCTTACGTACCAGTATCGGGCTTTCAAAGTATTTATAAGACACACTAGATATCATATATGTTAAAGCTAGCCCTCCTCCGTATCCCAAAATACGATCGCTATTAGACATTTCGCCACCATATCGTTCAATTAAATGAATAATTGGGTAGTGATATATATATAAGCCATAAGATATTTTTCCAGTGTATACCATAAACCGTCCTTCAAATACGGCGTTTTTCAAGGTAGTTGTCGCCTGAGCATTTAAGCTGCTTGTTTTTCCTTCTCCGGGTTCAACTTAACGTCACCCACTTTCTCCCAGTTCCGCGTAGCTTTTGACCACC
>NZ_LWGJ01001248.1:0-3962 GCF_001635845.1 Oleiphilus sp. HI0132
TTTTACTCCTTGATTTCCCAAGTTATTAGTTAAGATTCAAAGCCTCTTGGGGCAACTTTGGGGTAAAAACGGGATCCTTAGTGCACCTCCTAGCACGTTAAAATCTTATTCTAATCCTAAAAATGGTGAAATCAACTTAGCAGTGCTAGGTCTGTCTTCATGTATTATTTTTCCATAATGCTTTTTTAGCATCGATTCTGATGTGTGCCCCATAATTTCAGCAACAATACCAAGTGGTACATACTTTGTTATTAGCATCGATGCGAAAGTATGTCGACACTGATTTGGGCCTCTATGCCGCACGTTAGCTTCTCTCAACAAGGTTTCATAAGCTGTTCCTACTGACCGCTTGCTAAAAAGCTGCTCGTCTGTTTGTGATTTGAAGTTCTTGAAAATAGGTCGGATTTTATAGGATGTCGAATGTGTGTTGCTTCTGTTCTTTACACTGATTTCAATCGGTTTGTTCGTATATGAATATCTATGCTGCTTCAATAAAGTATCGATAGCAGGCCTTAACAATTGAAAAGAGCGTGTTCTTGAGGCTTCCTTAGGCACTTTGAATTCGTCACTTACATAAGCACGTTTAATATTTACTGTGTATGTGTTGAAGTCGATATCTTCCCACGCTAATGCGATTACTTCCGAAAGAGAGAGTCCTGTCCAGCACGTAAAGATGAACATGTTTATTATTTCTGGTCGACTGTAGTCACGTCTTTCTAGTTCAATTATTTTTTCCAGTTCTTTTATTGTATATGGATCAGCTTCAGGACCCTCTGTTTCATCTCTCTCAAGATTAGGTATACGTTCCATTATGTCTGTCTTTGTAATGTGATCCTGGTAAGCCAGTCTTGTCACGCCGCGTAAGACCGTAAACACGTCGTTTACGGTCTTAACTTTCATTTCCAGGTTTTGTGTTAAATGTTTTCTGAAATTTGTAATATCAGTCGTTCGTAGTGATCGTATCGTTTTATCACCGAAATATGCCTTTACATGTTTCGCTTTGGCTTCATAGCCTTCGATTGTCGACTTAGCGCGGTTTTCTGATTTCAATTCCAGCCACATCTCAACACCTCTTGAAATGGTTAGGTCAATATCATTACTAACCGAACCCGAATATTTAAGCGCGTTCTGAGAGTTCGGAAAATGTGCTTGATAATCGAAACTGCCAGACTTTATTTCGTTCAAAATCACCGCTCTTTTGTTAGCGGCATAGTTAAGCGAATTCTGATTAATTTTGAGAATGCCGGTAATGGGCTCCCTCATTCTTTTTCCATCTAACTGGAATGCAATCCGGATGTTATTTCCATGAATTTCGACGCCCTTAGGAATTTTGAACTCAGTTTTCTTGCTCACAGTTTTCCCTCCATCCAATCGTCAATCGCTACTGGGTTATAAACTATGCGGTTAGCAGGGTTCCGGATAAAATGCTTGCCCTCCAACCAAAATGCACAGCGGTACTTCTTTAACTGATCGTTTGTAAATCCATGAGTAGCCTCGAGTATTTTCTGGTGAACCCAGCGCCCATATTGAATCGATATGTTTGTTTCTCTATTCATTGCATTAGTTACCTGTTTAAGTGATTTGAGGCTCTACTTTAAGCGTGTTTTCCGCGCACCACCGGTGCGTACGGCGTGTATTTTTAACGTACCGCGCAACAAGGTGTTCGTTTTCTATTTTATGTTTTGAATAAGAGACGCAACAAAAATGGTGAAAACCTCCATGTTTGAAGGTTTCTAATAAATTTTAGTGAAAGAGGTATGGTAATAAGTTTGTTAAAGATGCCTTTATTAATGGGTTTTGTTCCAACGTTTTTGCTGAAGGGGGGGGGCAAGGCGTACGGTAGGGGTACGCAAGGGTGTGTCTGCTGATATGTTTATAGATAAGCGTGCATTGGTACTTCTGTAGTACCCCTTGTGCACACCTACACGTTCGATTAGGGGAAATAGTCACCGACAGAATTAACAGAACTGATTTTCATAATCTTTTTAAGGAGAACAAGATTGTCAAATCTTTGTGCTCATTATATTTGAGCACAAAGTTTTGATTGTGAGTGCTCATCTTCTGATGAGCACAAGGAATTAATTAAGTGAATTTTTATTGGAATTAAGAAATTAGCAGCGAATTCAAAAAAGCTATTATGAGCATAAACTTTTGGTTTTCGAATGTTGCTTATAGAAAACCTTATATGAGCATAAACTCTGAAAAGTTTGTGTCTTTAGTCTTATTAATAGTCCAAAATCCCTACTTGAGCATAAACCCTTTATGCTCATCCTTATAGGTGTATTTTTAACGCGATTGGAGATGGCGTTATTTGGCTTTATTAAACTCGAGCAAGCATTTTTTAAAAATTGGTAGTTTCGGGTTTTGAAAAGTTTGATGTTTGGGCTCTCCAAAGTTAATAGTTAACGATTGGTCACTTAGTTTGTGCAGGGTACGTAAAGTATCTGGATTAATTTCTCTACGAACACTGGCTAGAAGAGCCTTAAGTTCAAGGTCGAATTTACAATCCACTTCCAGACTCTATATGCTTCAGTTAATTTCACAAAGATGTAAAAACTTAAATCGTAAGGTTTATGCTCATTATTCCTGAGCACTTCCTTTGTTTTGTAAATGCTCAGGAATGATGAGCACAAAAAATAACTTATTTGTGCACATAGATGAGGGCTTTAAAGAATGATGTACGATGACCTTGAGCATAAAATACTATCCTGAGCACAAACTTCTGAAATCTCAAATTACAGGTGGTAAAACCTATCCTGAGCACAAGGTTTCGAAAAGTTGTGTCTTTTAGTTTTAAAATGGCCAAATTCCCTATCCTGAGCACTAACATGTTGTGCTCAGGTTTTTTAGTGTATTTAGGTGCGATAGAACCTTGCGATTATGTCGTTGGTTAAATTCAAACTACGCATTTTTCAAGGCTTGTGTATTTCGAGTGGGGTATATTTTGCTCTGTCATGAGTTTTCTTACAGTTGTCATGAATGATTGATCAGAAAGGTCGCAGAGCCGTATTTGTGTGATAACTGGCTCTCCATTTTCAACGTGTTTGGTTTCGGTTTTAAGTGGGAGTGCTTGAGGTTTAATGACGCATTTTCCTTCCTGAAACCTGAAGCCCAAAGTTATTGGGTGGACCTTAATAGGGCAATTGTCACTAACAGGATCGTTCAACTTCAAAGTCGATTGGACACTGAATTGACCAATGACCTTTTGGATAATCGAAGCAATTGATTTTTCAATTACGTATCGTTCGAAGGTGTTCAGTTTAATGCATCCGGATATTTGATGTAGGCCTTTGGGATTAGATCTTCTCATACGTTCAGACAAGTTTTCCGCAGATACGGCAATACCACGTGTTAAAGATCTCTCTAGATCTTTAGTGGCAAGTTCAAAATCTCCCAAACATACTCCCGAACTATTGTGCCAATTTCCCTCCTTGCTTTTCCAAATGGTACCTAGCTCGTCTCCAATATCACTTACGAGAGCTAAGACATGTCTTTTCCAGTGATCTGGCTTTTCTTGCCAGTGAGTACCGTAGCTGTAGATATCTTGGTTTAGGATGATATTGCGTAATAGGTCAGTTGTGTAAGTCATAGAGTTCTCCTTTTGTGGTCACCTCCAAAAATATGTCACTTATAAAATACGCAAGTATTATTGATTTCATGAGCGCTAGGAAATTATTAGAATGAAGTACAAGTAGTTGTAAATCTTATATTTTATATAGCTGAGCGTTCGAATATGGGGTAGACTGGGTTGCCTGAGGAATCTGGTTGGTTTGGTTTTGTCCCCCTGGAGTCCCTAACACAAGAAGTAGCGAACAGACATACTTGCTCGAAAGGTTTCAGGGTAGAAACCAAAAAATCTTAAGTCGTTTAGTTTAGGAAGAATAAAACGGTTTATTTGATTATAAAAAGCGAGCCACAATGAATAACTTAGGGACTATTGAAGCCCTCAATACAATATATAA
>NZ_LWGJ01001249.1:0-1108 GCF_001635845.1 Oleiphilus sp. HI0132
GTCAGCACTCACCTTCAAATAAACCTACACAAGCAAGCATTTGATACCGAGTTAGAGAAGCGTATCGTTCTGCTAAAACATAACCTCAACCAACAAGCACTCGTCCAAGCCCAAGCGTTGAGTAGCTCGATCGCAGAAAACCTGGCATCGTTCAATCTTTTTTCTCTAACCCAAATTATTAACGATTCTGTCAACAACACACCAGAGCTGCAGCAAGCTATTTTAGTATCCAAAAACGGCAAAGTATTTATCCACACATCAGATCCGTTGCAGCAACAGCTACCCTATCAGCCGACAAATCATGGCAGCATTAGTCAGGTGAGCATAAAAACCCCTGATAGTATTTCAGTCCTCGGGATTAATAACCCTGAAGACAGCGCTCTTCCGATCTCTTCACTTGAATACCGCGTACCGATAACTATTGGAGAATCCCACTGGGGTGATATTTACCTTCTATATTCGCTGAAAAAACTGAACAAAGTGATCACCCAATCTATTGCAGAAAATACTCAACTACAAGAAGAACAAACGAACAAGGCATTTTATAGTGCCGGAGCGATTTTGTTAGTCGCCTTTGTGCTGATCTCTCAGTTAGCAGAGCGCTTAGTTGAGCCCATAGTGCGTTTAAGCGCTTACACCAAAGAAATTGCAAACGGAAACTTCACTAAAGTCCATAACGCCGCAATAACTGGTACTGATGAAATTGCCGAACTCAGTCATAACTTCACCGACATGGCTAAAAACCTGGAAGAAAATTACCTAGAACAAGCGCAATATAATTTAACGCTTGACGCAAAAGTTAATGAGCGAACAAAGGCGCTGCATAAGAAGAACGAAGAGTTACTTAACGCCTTCAAAAAAGTAGAAGAAAGCCAACAGCAGTTAATATACTCAGAAAAAATTGCAGCACTTGGTCAACTGATCGCAGGTATTGCTCACGAAATCAATACGCCTCTCGGGGCAATAGGCGCATCGGCCAGTAATACCTCTATGAGTTTGGAAGACCACCTTACCCAACTGAAACCTATTCTGGAAAAAAGCCCCGACCCTGACGCTCAAGCACTGAATAAGATCATCTCGCTGATAGGGAGGTCGACGAATAATCATT
>NZ_LWGJ01001250.1:0-928 GCF_001635845.1 Oleiphilus sp. HI0132
GGCCAAAAGATAATGAGGAGCACAAGCATGATCAGCGAATTGAAGCTGATTCTAGCGATATTGGGCCAGAAATATTTTCTTACCTGGAAGGGTTTGTCTTGAATTTTATAGGGCTTTGCCCAATCTGGGTCAAGCCAAGCAAGAATTGTCCAGGGGGTGGCAACGACAAGAAAAGTACCGACACTCAGGGCGAGTGTCGCGACGGGAAAGGCTAAAAACATAGGGTCTTGATACAGTTCAAATAGTTCGTTGAGTTGTTCTATCATTGTTCGTTAGTCCCTTATAGGCTCGTGTTGGGTGTCAGTAGTGCTTTAAGCTCTTGGGGGAGTGCATAGGTTTTTGAACTAGCTGGTAGCAGATTGGTGTCACGAGAGTTGAACGTGTGCCAATAGACAAAAGTTTTATCTTTCTCGGCTTGAGCGTGACTCAGTACTGCTGCCGCAGTTTTCGCTGTATAGGTTGATTCGAGGTTTATATGATGAGCTGCAAATAGCTTGAGCGCGGCCTTACTTGCTGTGGTGCTTAAACCGTAGCCATCACCGAAAAAATAATTGTTTAAGTGTATTTGGGGCGCTTTTTTTATTTCCAGCTTGTCGGATCGATGCTTTAAATAATTAGCCGTTCTCATCATCAGTTTAGCAATAGTTTTATCTGTGCAAGTTTCAATGGGGCCGAGATGCGATGGGGCGACACGAACGCCAATGACTTTGGTTTTTAGTCCCAGTAAGTTACAGCCAAGGGTCAAGCCGGCAAGTGTTGCGCTAGAACCCACAGGACAGTATAGATAGTCAGGTTCGGGAATTAACTGAGCATCAATTTGCATTTTCAGTTCAAAAGCAGCATTGACGAAGCCGAGGCAGCCAACAACATTTGAGCCTCCTGCGAACAAGCTATAAGTCTGCCTTTTCTCAAACAAGCTTCGTTGATA
>NZ_LWGJ01001251.1:0-1142 GCF_001635845.1 Oleiphilus sp. HI0132
GAAAACTATTTATGAAATGCCAGCCCTATAACTGACGACATCATAAAAGTAGACCCGGTAGATGGTGATAACCTCGAATCGGAGAATGCACTCGCGTCACTGGCATTCCCATCACCCACCGACATGACATACGACGGTCATAGCTTTTGGGTCGTAGACTGGCAAACTAACACTATCAATAAAGTACGCCCTGAAGATGGTGCGCTTCTTTTGTCTTTACCAGGCCCCTCCTCTTTACCTTCATACCAATCTAACCCCTCAGTCACTAATGCTCGCCCTTTTGGTATTACCTGGGACGGTAGAGACTTATGGGTAGCTGACCAAGAAGAACTCAAGGTTTACCGCATTGACCCAAGCGACGGTAGCGTTGTTGACTTCTTTGACACACCAGGAGCTGACCCTAAAGGATTAAGTTGGAACGGCGAATATCTTTGGCACACAGACCAAACCACCGCTACGATTTACGCTATCGAAACAGGGGTTATCCCGTTTGGCATTACCGGCTGCTTTGAAAAGAACGGTGTAGCAGTCAATGCTGATATATTACTTAGCCAAACAGCTTTATCTGACCAATCAACTAGCACTGATATTGATGACTGCTTCCAGTTCACTGACTTCACCGCTGGCACACCAATCCAACTAAAAGCCAGTGAAGCTGGCGTTGATGAAAAACCTATCATTACTCTTGCCGAAACATCAGCGGGCTCAACTGACGTCACACTTATTGTTGGCGACGAATATTCCGAGCCCGGCTACTCCGCTTATGATACAGAAGACTTGGATTTGACATCTGAGGTCGTTACTAGGCCGAACGTTATCGATACTCCCACTATTATCGATACATCCGTACCAAACCCTACGGGAATACTAGTTGAATATGATGTCGTTGATAGCGCAGGTAACAACGCTGATACGGTATCTAGAATGGTCTACGTTCTAGAAGAGGATATCATCGCTCCCGTTATTACTCTTACTGGCGACGATCCGACATACGTTGAACAACTGACCAGCTATATAGAACCCGGCGCAACAGCAATCGATAATCGTGATGGAGATATCAGCGCAAACATTACTATTTCCGGAACCGTTGATGCAAACACTGCTGGAACTTACACCCTGTCCTACGACGTTTCGGATGCCGT
>NZ_LWGJ01001252.1:0-2141 GCF_001635845.1 Oleiphilus sp. HI0132
CAGGCACAAGCCAACGCGGTCCCCAACCGATACGTGCTCCTCTAATAGGAGCTGAGCCCACTGTGAGCTAAGTTCATCAAGCTGACGATAGCTTAAGACTTCCTGCTCAAATATGACGGCATCTTTTTCGGCAAATTGTTGAGCTTGATGATGAAGGTAGTGACCGACAGTGCGAGGGGCGTTGGCTTGTTCTTCATGCCAAGCATGAGCAGGTCCTATACATTGTCTCATCACTTGCTTGCTTGAGCTTTGATTAAGTAGTTCTATATCGCAAAGCCTGGTTATCGGGTTTTGTGCAATTTGTCCGAGAATCGTAAGAAAATGATCCCTAAAGCCTTGGATCGTTTTTTCAGTAAAGAGAGATGTACTATAGACGATTGCTCCACTGAGTGAGTCGCCGCGTTTTTTAAACCATATGTTCAGGTCGAGTGGTGAATCATGAGAAGGGATCTCACACTGCTTGATGTTTATCGTATGGTCACCACTTCCCATGACTTGTTCGCGTTTAGATACGTCTTGGTAGGTGATAGAGGTTTGGTAGATGGGAGCACGACTGATATCACGTTCAGGGTTCAGGCGTTCGACGATCTTTTCGAACGGTGCTCTCATATGGTCAAAACCTTCTAGGCATTGTTGCTTGACCTGCTGTAATAGCTCAAGGAATGGCATTTCTCGGCTCAGTCTAAAGCGAAGTACTAAGGCGTTAACAAAAAAGCCAATCAGGTCTTCAGTGCCGGGCTTAGTTCGGTCAGCCATTGGTGTCGCAATGACTAGGTCTTCTTGGTCGGTATATTTTGCCAACAAGGCACAATAACTGGCCATCATGACCATAAATAAAGTTACGTCTTTTTCTAGGGCTAAGCCGTTAAGCCTGGAAAGTAGGTCACTCGGTAGCTCAAATGAAACTTGCTCACCGCGAATATCCTGAGTTTCCGGACGAGGTCGATCAAGCGGCATATCAAGGTTAGGAGCTCCTTGGAGGTGTTCTACCCAATAGCTGACATCCTTTTCTACATCTTCTTGTGAACTGTTGAGTCGTGACCAATTCGCATAGTCAGCAAACTGGTAATCGAGTACAGGTAATTGAGCATTGATACCGCAACAGTATGCGTTATAACTCTCACTGAGCTCATGTATAAATAAATCGAAAGACCAACCATCGAATATGATGTGATGAGGCATAAAAAACAAAATGCTCTCTTCTTCACTAAGAATGATTAGTTCTGCTTTAAAAAGAATATCGTGATTGATATCGAAAACCTGGTTTTGTAAAACGGTCAGGCGTTTTTTGAGTTCCAGCTCACGTTCAATTGGCTTATCTATATCTGCGAAAGAGACTTCACTTAGTTCAAAATTACTGATGTTTCGAAGCCGTTGATGTGGCTGGGAATCAATTTCAATTACTTCGGCGCTTAGCGCTTCTTGGCGACTGATTAGGTTTTGAAAAGCTTGATTTAAAGCAAGCTTATTGAGTTTTCCTTTTAGTCTGAATGCAGAGGGAAGGTTATAGGCAGTACTGCTTCCTTCCAGTTGATTCAGGTACCAAAGCCTTTGTTGGGCAAGGGTTAATAAGGCTGGTTCATTCTCTGAACGCTTTGTTATGGTTGATTGTTCTGTGTGCTGCGATTGATCTATTTTTTTAGCTAAAGACTCGATGTCTGCAAACTCGTAGAGGTCACTGAACTTCAATTGCACCGACATATCCATTTCAACACGGTGGATGATTTGTGCAATGAGCAAAGAATGCCCACCTAGGTCGAAGAAGTTTTCATTGATGTTAGATATGGGTTTATTGATGACTTCTTGCCAGATGCTCAGTAACTTAAGTTCAGTCGCTGTAGTAGCGGCCCGTACTTCTTCTTTGCCTAACGAGCTTGATTCTGATAAAGGGAGGCTTTCTAAAGCCTTTCGATCAAGCTTGTTGTTAAGGGTGCGTGGTAACTCCCCGAGTGCTTCAAGGTGCTGCGGCACCATGTAAGGGGGCAATTGCTGTCGCAGGTGCTCACGAAGTTCACTGAGACTAATCGGGCTATTCTTCCATACAACATAAGCGATGAGCCGCGTATCGCCGGCACGGACTTCTCGTACGCTTAAGGCGCAGTCGTCAATGGCGTCGTGTTGGCGCATAAGCGTCTCAATTT
>NZ_LWGJ01001253.1:0-21212 GCF_001635845.1 Oleiphilus sp. HI0132
AAAGGACGCTTTTAGTTCTTGGATGCGCTGACTGTCAATTGCACTTTTTGCAACGTAATACAGTAAATTCTTTAGTAAGTCCGTCGGTAAAGGCTTCGCTAGAATGGTCTGCGGTTCATCGATCATCAGTTTTATTTGGTGATCGAGCTCACGCAAGAGTTGCTTTGTTGCAGAGCTGATACCTTCTTCATCGCCTCGAATAGCATCGAGGAAACCAACGGCTACCCACCAGATTTTTCCAATGGGTGTTCCCTGGCAAAATTTCTCGAGACGAGATACGACTTTATAAAGGTAGGAAAAGTTTTCAGCAAGATCCTGATTTCTAATGACGCCAGCAAGAGAGAACTGAAACATCTGTCGAAGTTTACGCAAGTTGGCAATAACTTGTTCGTCCTGCATACGCTGATTGTGCGCAATGTCGGGTGTTATCGCCGCCGCAGATAAGTCAGGCGTAAATAAGGAGGTGTCAGATAATAAAGGCTGGCCCTGCAGAGCACGAAGATCATTTAATATTGGAAGCAGTACCACAGGCAAGTCACGCTGCCCTTTTTGTATATGCTCCAGATAGTTCTCAAGTTGCAGCAAAGAGTCCATTAAGACTTCTAGAGCTTCCTGTACACTGGCGACCTTGTCTTCAATCAATGCCTGGCATAGTTTCTCCATTTCTTCGGCGAGTAAAGCAGCGCCGTAGAACTCTACCATTTGAAGCGTACCGTGAACTTGATGAATATAATTCAAGCAGAAGGTAATTTGAGGCGTGTCTTCTTTGTTCTCGACATAAGCCTCCAACGCTATTTGAGCTTGGGACAATGTTTGTTTAATTTCGCCTTTAACCCAGTCTAAGGCTATGTAGTCATGGTTATTACCCATAACTTCTCCAATCTATAAATGCGTTGTTTTTGTGTGTTAATTTCGACGAATAAACGCCAAAGTCTGATTGTTTTGAACTCGCTCAACATGTGGATTTTGCCAATCGACAGCTTCGCCTTGTCCAATTACGAGCAGCCCTTTAGGGGCCAGCCTTTCTACCAGACTATTCAGAATGTTGTGTTTTAATTCCTTGCGGAAGTAAATCAGAACATTCTGGCAATATATCGTATCCATGTTTCTCAGAGGGCTTTTATCAACATCAATCATATTCGCCATCGAGAAACAGACTTTTTGTTTGAGCTCACTACCGACTCGATATATATCGGGGCTGAGTTGCTCAAAATACTGGTCAACCAATCTGCGATCTAGGTCCACCAGCTTACGAACGTTATATATACCTTCTCTAGCTTTACTAAGTACCGGAAGGCTTATATCTGTTGCAGTAACACCAAAGTTACTTAACGCTCTTTTTTCTTTCAGAAGCATTTGTTGGCAAAGCATCGCCAAGGTATATGGTTCTTCTCCGGAGCTGCAACCTACACTCCATATGTTTATCGCTTCGTTTCGAGATTTTCTGCGAATTTGATCAGTTAGATATTCGCAAAATAACTCCATCGACTCAGGATTTCGGTAAAAACGTGTCTCCTGAACCATCACTCTATCGAGCAAAGTGTTCCACTCGACGATGCCGCTTGGCTTGGCACATACTTTTGCGTAGTAGTCGTCAAAGCTAGCGCATGCAATCTCTCTCATTCGAATGATTAGATTCGATTGGAGAAGCGACCGGTGATAGTACGAGATGTACATCCCAGTTCGATCTTCAAGTAATGCTTGCCACTGATGAAACTGAGCATCAGTTAGCACAGGAAAAGGCGTTGATTCCCAGTTCATTCGTGACTCATTACCCGGATACTCGCATGCTTGTGCTACGTCAGGATTCAGTAGGGCTTCCATTGCGACTACCTACAGCCAATCAGCTCGCTTTATTACACGATACCTTCATCGTTGCCCTCAGAATACTCTGAGTCACCTTCGTCGGCAGGAAGCTTAAAGCCTGACACCGATGCTCGAAGCTGACTAGCCATTTCAGCAAGGTTACCGATAGATTTCGCTGTTGCCGTCGTACCTGATGAAGTTTGAGAGGTAATCTCTTGAATAACGTTCATCGTGTTAGAAATGTGACCCGCCGACAATGACTGTTGACGTGACGCGTTAGAGATATTCTGGATCAAGTCTGCAAGACTCATCGAAACTGTTTCGATTTCTTCTAGGGCAACACCCGCATCTTGTGCAAGTCGAGCTCCTCGTACCACTTCTGCCGTGGTGTGTTCCATCGAGATTACCGCTTCGTTGGTATCTGTCTGAGTGGTTTTAACCAGTGCTTCAATCTGCTTGGTTGCAGCAGAAGAACGTTCCGCCAGTCTCTGTACTTCGTCGGCAACAACCGCGAAGCCTCGACCTGCATCCCCAGCCATCGATGCCTGAATCGCAGCGTTCAAAGATAGAATGTTGGTCTGGTCGGCAATGTCGTTGATCAAGGATACGATATCCCCGATTTCCTGAGATGATTCACCCAAGCGTTTGATACGTTTTGATGTTTCTTGAATCTGCTCACGAATAGTGTCCATGCCGTGGATGGTATTTTGTACCACTTCAGCACCTTTCTTCGCGATGGTTACCGATCTTTCCGCAACCGAAGTAGACTCTGCAGCGTTAGATGATACTTGGTCGATAGACACCGCCATTTCGTTAACCGCGGCAGAAGCACCCGCAATTTCTTGCGCCTGATGCTCTGAAGATTCAGCCAGCTGCATCGCTGTGCCCTGTGTTTCCTGGGCTGATGAAGCAACCTGTAAGGCGGTATCACGAATAGCTTTTACCAAGCCACGCATTTGGTCGATCGCGAAGTTAATCGAGTCAGCAATTGCACCCGTGAAATCCTCGGTTACTGTTGCTTCTGTTGTCAGGTCACCATCAGCAAGGTCGGCAAGTTCATCAAGTAAACGTAAGATTGCGTTTTGGTTCTGTTCGTTCTGTTCTTCCGTCATTTGCAGACGATTTTGAGATTCGCGGTATAAGTACCAGCCAGCATAAACAATCAACATGATGATTAGCGCTAGAATGATATAAGCCGTATTCGGGTTAAAGAAGCGGTCATCAGCCTGGTTTTGGAACTGGTTCGATAGAGTAGATGTATCTTTTTTCAGTGCGATAGAATTTTCGAAGATAGAGTTAGCAGCGTTACGTACTTTGAATAGTTCGGGAGAGGTTTCAAGTATCGCTTTAACGTTACTGTCGACAAACTCAAAGAGCTCGGCGATCGCTTCAAGGCCGTAGATAGCATCTTCGTCAGTTACCTGAGAAATCTGCATAGCCTCATTGCCTTCAAACATGGAGTTCATTACACGTCCGAATAGTGTCGCATCTTCACCGAAGCGGTTGGCTGCAATAGCGGCATCTTCATCACCCGTAAGGATGTTGTTAACACTACGTACAATACGTTCTGCACGAAGAGACTGACGTTCAGCAACTGAGATCTGGTCTGCGGGAGCATCGTTCTCAAGTAGAATCATGACCACGTCTTCATACTCAATCTGGAGCTGAGGAATGGTTTCGTTTAATGTTTCAGCGATCTGGTGCAGGGTCAAAACCGTTTCCTTGTTTTCCAGGATACGGTCAGCATTGCTTTTTACTGTTTTCCACAGGTCGGTTACACCGGCGTCATCAGCAAGGTTTGATGGCGGCAAGCCGGTTTCATCATTACCTTGGTTGATTAACTGTAGCTTGTTTTCAAAGTCATCTCTAGACTTCTTCAACTGATCAAAGGCCTCTTCTTTACCGGCAGCAGCTTCAGTTGCGTTCTTTGCGACCTCTTGAGACAGTACGCGCAAATCACTAGCGTGACTGGCATATTCGACATCGTAGTTACCGTCTCTAGTGATAAAATATGAAACAACTAAAAGCGAAATCAATAACACGATCAGCGCTGAGCCCACTAAAAGAATTTGTGAGTTGGCGCTCTGGTCTGTGCTAAATTTTCCAGATATGATTTTCATTTCCTGGCTCCCGGCCTTGTACGATCTAGTGTTTGTTTTTCAATTTACTGCTTTCAAATGATGAGCAGCGTTACTACCTGACTGCAACATCAAGAAACTTTTTATTGTTTGTCAGTGTGAAGGTATCAAATACATTCCATTGACTATTGTTCTTTTCAAATGCGCCTTTTATAAAAGGCTGGATTGACTTTTCTAATAGTGAGTTAGCATTCTTTTGAAAGCTATCAGCTGAAAAGTACTGCATGCCGTGAACGCTATCTACGACAAAGCCGCTAAGAATCTCACCGTGCTCGACGATTAAGACTCGTTTATCTCTGCTCTTTTTGGAGCTGGATTCAACATCAAAAAATAAGGCTAAATCCATGATTGGAAGTAGACGGCCACGTACGTTTGCTACACCAAGCATCCAGTTTCGTACACCTGGAACAGAGGTGTACTTGGGTAGGTGCAGGATTTCAGATACTGAACCCATTGGAGCAACGAACTGAGTGTTGGCAATCGTAAAGCCGATACCATTCCATAACTCTACAGCTTCGTCTTGCGCAGGCAGCCCCGCAGCGTACTTAACGCTACGGTTTACGATGTCAGCTAGAATATCAAAGGGGCTAGCTTGCTTGGCAGAAGATGCGCTCATGCTCTGTTAATACCCTAACCCAGCAATTCGTTGATAGTTTGAATCAGGCTACTTTCTGACACAGGTTTTACAAGATATCCTTTGGCGCCTTGGCGTGTACCCCATACCCGGTCTGTTTCCTGGTCTTTTGTTGTCACGATAATTACCGGAATTTCAGCAGTTTCAGTTGCTCGAGTTAATTGTCGAGTGGCCTGAAAACCATTTAAACCTGGCATCACGACATCCATCAGGATTAGGTCAGGTTGTTCTGCTCTCGCAACAGCAACGCCATCAGCACCATTATCAGCGGTAATCACCTCATGATTGTTGCTTTCTAGAATGGTTGAAATTTTACGAATCTCTGTAGGCGAGTCGTCCACGATCAAAATGCGAGCCATAATTCCTCCTGGCAAAATACTACTCTTTGTAAACCGAAATAATTAGCTGACTTGGCTATTCGGCATATGGGTGCGAATAGTATTCAATAATTCATCTTTACTAAATGGTTTGGTTAAATATTGGTCTGACCCAACGATACGACCTTTCGCCTTATCAAAAAGACCATCCTTACTGGACAGCATTATGACGGGGGTAGACTTGAAGGCACTGTTATTTTTTATCAGCGCACAGGTTTGATAACCATCCAGCCTAGGCATCATGATATCAACAAATATTATATCGGGGTGGGAGTCTGCTATCTTAGCGAGCGCATCAAAACCATCTGTAGCGGTGATGACGGTACAGCCAACTTTTTTTAGCAGAGTCTCTGCGGTACGACGAATAGTCTTACTATCGTCGATAACCATAATTTTAAGGTTTTCGAAATTATCTTCCATTATCCAGCAGCCTAAGGCACTTGAAGAACAATTAGCGTCGGGTCTGACATGTCTTGTACGCGACGCACTACGATATTCCAAGCCTGAACTTGTCAAACCTGGTATTTACTTTTCACGGTCACGATACAAAATTCGGCGACCATTATTTCACTATAGACCAATATCTTAAAAGTGTTTGTTNATATCAAATCACGATTAATTTCATAAGCATTTATTATTTATAGTTTAAATAGATAATCTAAGAAAGAAATTGTTTTATTCAAAATGTAATGAAAGTTAAACTAAGATAGTAGTTCTTAAGGTTAGTACATTTTTTTTGTTTCGCAGGTAATAAATGACGATTAAGTTAGGAATTGTGATGGATCCCATTTCCGGGATTAATATCAAGAAGGATAGTTCCTTCGCTATGCTGCTTTCTGCCCAAGCGAAAGGCTGGTCTTTGAACTATATGGAAATGTCTGACCTATATTTGGATCAAGGTACGGCTCGTGGACGTTTGACGCCTCTCAAGGTAAGTAACGATGAGCAAAGCTGGTATGAACTTGGTGAGCCGCGCGAAGCCGATTTGGCTGAGTTAGACGTCATTCTTATGCGTAAGGATCCACCCGTTGATTCAGAGTTTATTTACGCTACGCATATTCTAGAACGGGCCGAGCAGCAGGGAGCTTTAGTATTAAATAAAGCCCAAAGCTTGCGAGATTGTAATGAAAAGCTATACGCGACTCTTTTCCCCCAATGTTGCCCGCCTGTTTTGGTCTCGAGAGATCAGCAACGCTTGAAAGCGTTTTGTAAGCAGCATGAAGACGTCATCTATAAACCCTTGGATGGTATGGGAGGCGCTTCTATTTTCAGAGTGACTCTGGGGGACAGTAACCTAAGTGTGATTCTCGAAACGCTGAGTCAGCATGGCCAGCAACAGGTGATGGCGCAAAAATATTTGCCTGAGATAAAGAATGGCGATAAGCGTATACTTATTATTGATGGTGAGCCGGTTGCTTTTGGCTTGGCGAGAATTCCGGGGCAAGGTGAGTCGCGAGGCAATTTGGCTGCAGGTGGTCGTGGAGAAGTGCTGCCACTGACTGAACGTGACTATTGGATCGTTGATCAGATAAAAGATGATTTACTAGATAGGGGCTTGTTATTTGTAGGTATCGATGTGATTGGTGATTACCTGACAGAAATAAATGTCACCAGTCCAACCTGTATTCAGGAAATTGAAAGGGTTAGCCAAATCAAAATTGCTGATAAGCTAATATCGACGATTGAGCAGAAATTGAGTGCTAGTAAAAAGTAATATGAAGCAAGAGACGCAATCTGTAGGGGAGCTAAATTGGCAGTGGTAGCACGAGCAATGGGTGTTAGCGATACTGATCGTCTTAGTTTTACGGTTTTTGTCGCGCTGGCCTTACATAGCTTAATTATCCTGACCGATTTTCTGGAAGAAGATCCGGAGCCCGTGGCGTTTACTATGGAAATTACGCTTTCTCGCTTTGAGGATGAGACCAAGCCAGATAAGGCGGACTTCTTTGCCGAGACCAACCAGCTTGGCAGCGGTACGCTAGAAGAAAAAGCGAGAGTCACGACGCCGATTGAATCGAAGCAGTTCAATGCCCTGGAGCAATTAGCCAGCTCTCCAGCGCCAACACAAGACAGTATAGAAAAGCGTGATAAACAGGTGATCAGCTCGGTATCGGGCGAAAGGCTAAGACCCAGCCTGTTTGATCGTGTGCAAGAAGAAAATAAGCCCACCGAAGTGCAGCCTCGAAAGTCCATTCTGGAACGAAGCCTCGAAATAGCTGAACTGGAAGCTGATTTAGATAGGCAGAGGCAAAATTATGCTAAACGCCCAAGGGTGACTCGCTTGACCGCAGCCTCGACAATGAAAGCGGTCGATTCTCAATATGTGGCGCACGTTGTCAGTAAGATAGAGCGGACAGGCAGTCTGAACTTTCCTGAAGATGCCGGGAAGCGCTTGTATGGTAAACCCCGCGTCTCAATTTCTATCTATTCCGATGGCACGATTAAAGAGGTTGTCGTGTTACAGAGCTCAGGAGATCTAGTTCTGGACTCCAAAACCAGAGATATTGTTCATCGAGCGGCGCCCTTTGCGCCCTTTCCAAAGAATGTAAGAAAAGAGCGAGATGTATTAGAATTGATTCGCACCTTTTCTTATAACAAGAGTGGAGTATCCAGCTATTTGTAGCCATTTAGAAAATCAGTTTCTGATCGCAATGCCCCAGATGAAAGATCCAAACTTCTCAGGGTCTCTGACGTATATTTGTGATCATAGCAGCGATGGCGCAATGGGCGTTGTGATTAACCGCCCTACCGATATTGGCTTGGCTGAGTTACTCGAACAGTTAGATATCAGTATGACGATTGATACTGATGCCAAAATTTACGCTGGCGGGCCGGTCCAAAGAGATCGTGGTTTTATCTTTCATGATGGTGAAAAATGTTGGCAATCTACGCTAGAGTTATCATCCGGACTGAAACTCACCACATCTAAAGACATCCTTGAAGCCATTGCACAGGGAACCGGGCCACAAACCTATCTGGTTGCCCTTGGCTATGCTGGTTGGGGAGAGGGGCAGTTAGAAGGTGAGCTCACAGAAAACACTTGGTTAACTTGCCCCGGGTCTCAGGACATATTGTTTGCTGACGACGATAGCAAAAAACTGACAATGGCGATGGATATTCTCGGTATTAAGGCAGACCAGCTCAGTGGCCAGATAGGTCACGCTTAATGACCAATGAAGCCTTGACCTACTTATGTTTTGACTTTGGTGTAAAGCGCTTCGGTGTTGCCTGTGGGAATAGCCTACTTAAAACCGCATCAGAGCTTGCTCCCATTAAAGCCAGAGAGGGGATTCCTGACTGGGAAGTAATTGAACAATTGGTAGAAGAATGGAAACCGACAGGCTTTGTCGTTGGTTTACCTTTGAATATGGATGGCTCTGAAAGCGATATGTCATTGCGAGCGAAGAAGTTCGGTAAGCGCTTAAAAGGCCGTTTTAATAAACCGGTCGATATGATGGATGAGCGGCTCTCAAGCTTCGAAGCTAAGCAGGCGGTGAAAGCTAGAACGGGTCGGTACGTAGATTTTGGGGATCACTCGGTTGACGGTGCCGCAGCATGTTTAATACTAGAAAGCTGGTTTGCAGCAATGAGTGACAATAAAGGAACTGACAATGCATGATGAACAAGCTGTAGAAGCCTTATTGGGTGCGATGTCACAGCAACTAAGCCATTATTTGGCAGAAAAGAATATCACTGACTATGAGTTTGTCGGGATTCGCACCGGCGGTGTTTGGGTCGCTAAGGCTATTCAAAAAAGTTTGGCGAATGAAAAACTGATTGGTGAGCTTGATATATCTTTCTATCGCGACGACTTTACTCAAATTGGTTTGAATCCAAAAGTTGAGCCATCTAGCTTGCCCTTCGAAACAAAAGATAAGCATATCGTTTTATTCGATGATGTCTTAATGTCTGGCCGTACTGTGCGTGCAGCGATGAACGAACTATTTGATTACGGCAGACCAGCAAGTATTACACTGGCCGTACTGGTAGATGTAGGGCGTCCGGAGCTTCCAATCGCACCTCATGTGGTTGGGGCGAAATTATCTTTAGCCGAGGGGCAGCGTATAAAGCTTATCGGTCCAGAGAATCTACACCTAAAAATACAGTAACTACATTTCAACGACGACGGTTTTTAACAGGAAATTTTCATGCAGGCGCCTATTCAACTAACTAAGTCAGGAAGACTCAAGCACTTCTTGACGGTATCTGGGCTCAGTAAAGAGCTCCTGACAGAAATTTTGGATACCGCAGACTCATTGATCGAAGTTGGCGAAAGGAACATCAAAAAAGTTCCCCTTTTGCGTGGCAAAACTGTCGTGAATCTTTTCTTTGAAGCCAGTACACGGACTCGAAGCACCTTTGAATTGGCTGCCAAGCGTTTATCCGCCGATGTACTTAATCTGGATATTAATACCTCTGCTACCTCAAAAGGCGAATCGCTTTCGGATATGCTGCGTAATCTCGAAGCGATGGCCAGTGATATGTTTGTTGTTCGACATGCCTCGAGTGGTGCCGCGCATTTTATCGCAGAGTCTGTCACACCTGGTGTGGCTATTGTGAATGCAGGAGATGGTTGGCACGCCCACCCGACACAAGCAATGCTGGATATGCTGACTATTCGTCAGAATAAGGGGCAATTCGAGGGCCTGAAAGTCGCAATTGTGGGTGATATTTTGCATTCAAGAGTTGCACGATCCCAGATTAGAGCGCTGAATACACTCGGTGTTGATGAAGTAAGAGTGATAGCTCCTAATACCTTGCTGCCGAAAAGTGTCGAGTCATTGGATGTTAATGTCTATAACAATATGGATGAAGGCCTAAAAGACCTTGATGTGATTATTATGCTTCGATTGCAGCGTGAACGAATGCAAGGAGCTTTGCTACCGAGTGAGCAGGAATACTTTCAGCTTTATGGCTTGACTCGTGAGCGCTTGGCACTAGCCAAACCTGATGCAATTGTAATGCACCCGGGGCCGATTAACCGCGGCGTTGAGATCGAGTCGGAAGTTGCAGATGGCGAGCAGTCAGTGATCCTGGATCAGGTCACTAATGGTATTGCTGTAAGAATGGCGGTTATGTCGATGGCAATGAGTGGTCAAACGGAAGAGAAAAACAGTGAGGAGTCAAAATGAGCATGCTTCTTAAAAATGGTCAGCGTCTAGTTTTCTCTGACTCCGGCGCGTCCTGGGCTCCTTTTGAAACCTTGCTGATTAAAGATGGTCTGATCGAGGCAATCGATGTTGCCGAGATAAGTGGCACTCCTACAAAAGAATTGAATGGAGCCTATGTATTACCAGGCTTGATTGATCTTTCTGTCGCTTTGCCAGAGCCAGGAAACTCCATAAAAGGCAGTATCGCAAGTGAAACCAAAGCCGCCGCCGCGGGTGGCGTGACGACCTTATGCTGTACTCCAGAAACCCGGCCGGTCAATGACTCTCAAGCTGTGTCAAAGTTGATTAGAGAGCTAAGCGCACAGACGGACTATTGCAGAGTTTTACCAATTGGTGCGTTGACGCAGGGACTAAAAGGAGAGCAGTTAGCTACCTATTCATCCCTGAAGAAAGCGCAATGTGTGGCTTTGAGTAACGCTTACAACCCGCTTAAAAATTTAGCCGTGACCAAGCGCTGTTTTGAATATGCAAAAACGCATGAGATGAGCGTTTTTGTGAACCCTGTAGAGCCCTCATTACAACAAGGGGTCATGCATGAAGGTGAAGTAAGTACCACCGTTGGCCTGCAAGGCATTACTTCTTTGGCTGAAACCATCGCCGTTGCGCAATTGATTCAGTTAGCTAAAGCAACGGGAGTGCATCTCCACCTTTCTCAATTGTCGGCGGCTGAATCTGTTTCTCAGCTTGAGCAAGCAAAAGCTGCAGGTGTAAATATTACGGCAGATGTTGCGATTCAGAATCTACTCTACACCGATGAGTGTATTGAGGATTTTAATAGTGTTTATTATTGCTTACCGCCGTTAAGAGAAGAGCGGGATCGTTTAGCACTTGTTGATGGTGTAAACCGTGGTGTGATTGATGCGATCACCAGCGCTCATCGTCCACATGAGGCTGCAGCGAAACAAGCGCCTTTTGCTGAAACTGAAGCGGGAATGAGTAATATAGAATTTCTTTTGCCCTTTGCCATGCGTTTAGAGGACAGCGGAGAAATAAGTCTGCCCAGATTTATTGAAGCGATGACTCGAGGGTCTAGCAAGGTTTTACGCAGGAACTGTCCGAAAATAGAAGTAGGAGCCGTGGCTGACTTATGTGTTTTTTCTCCTGAAGGTGAACGTCAGTTGAGTGCTGACAAAATCATTTCTCATGGAAAAAACACACCTTTAATAGGAAAAAGTTTGAAGGGGCAAGTACTCACAACTATTCTAGATGGTAGGATTTCTTTCGAGTTAGATTGATTGCACCTTACACATAGGATTGGAGAATAAGGTATGGGTATTATCGGATTCCTTGGCTTTGTTTGTGTTTTATGGGGGCTTTACGTATTAGCAAAAAATACTAATGAAAGCCTTGAACAGCAGAAACAAATACTGATAGAGCTGAAGCAACTAAAGCTATTAGCTGAGCGCGTGAGTGAGAGAGAGCCTAGTCCGCCGAAAATATACCAGGTAGAAGATACGCGTCAGCCTAAAGATAATGGTGAGGATAAAGCAGAAACGGAATGTGAAGTTAGCCTTAGTAAGCAGCTGATTGATATTAATCAGGATGACATTGTCGTTTTGCAAACATTACCGGGTGTGGGTAAGGTTCTGGCGCAAAAGATTATTGATGGCCGGCCCTATGAATCTATGGATGCTTTATTGAAGGTACAGGGGATTAGTCAGGATTTATTAGCGAAGCTACAGGTTTCGATAAAACTTTAGTAGAAATAAAAAAGAGGCCTTGAAAGCCTCTTTTTTGAATTTGGCTCAGGCCAGCTAGCCGTTCACTGCATCTTTCAGTGACTTGCCAGGCTTGAAGCCAACAGACTTGCTTGCAGCAATCTGGATTGTTGCACCAGTTTGAGGGTTTTTACCAGTACGAGCACTTCGCTCTCTGACTGAAAATGTGCCGAAACCGATCAGGCTTACGGTATCATTTTTGTTCATTGCATTGGTGATTTCATCGGTCAGAATATTCAGGACTTCACCGGCTTTTTCTTTGGTTAGGTCCGCTTTTTCAGCAATGGCAGCAGCAAGTTCAGGTTTTTTCATGAATTTTACCTTAATTGAGATTGTTGTCTTAGGTACACGCCAGACAGGGTCTGCAGTCCAGAGGACTTTGTACACCCTAAAGATAGTCCAGATCGCTTTGCTTGCAATGGGTAAAAGTAAAAAAAGCAAAATTTGTTAAAAAATGAAATATCTGTGAACTTGTTTCAAATTGGTAGCCATATTGAGTTTTGATTTACGGAACCCGCGTATAATTTTGGCACGAATTTTAATCTTTGTGCCATCGATCTCACTAAAATTCTATCAAGTCGTAGATAATCCGCGATTGCAGAAAGTATCTGAATGTTTTTAGGAGCCTATTGTGAAGCTGAATAGCAGCCGTACATATATAAAATGGATTGTTCTTTCCGTAGTGTTGTCGTCTTTACTGGGCGGCTGTAAAGCGATTAACCAGTTTTTGGTTAAGCCAATGGTTAAACCTACAGGTGATGCGATAACCCTGTTGGCCGAGGCGCACGTTGTACCTCAGTTGTTGACGACTGATGACTTGGTTGCGGGTTGTACTGGTGCTGAAGCGCTGGGAGCGATGGTTGAATCAATTGGCCGAATCACTGAAGAGCCCTGGGAGCTGGAAGTGCTTCTAAACTTAGGTGCTGGTGGTTGTGAAGAAGCAAGAGCTTTTGAACAAGAGCTTGCGTACTTGCGATACATTCGTGGACAGCAGCCAGATATGGCGCAAGATTCATTGATCGCCCAGAAAAATCACCATGTAAGAGCTGCGAAGCGTTATTACAAAGGCTGGCTGGCCTTGATTCAGTTTAATGGAGGTTTAGAAATTGGTGGTGAGTGTCCTGATCTTGAGCAAGAGTTTGATCAGATTGTTTGGTTGGCGGGATTGATTAATGGTCTTTTGTCCTTGAACCACGATATTCTCTCGGGTGTTGGTACCGGGGTGCCTAAAAACATTGCGGCACAAGCAGAACGTGGTGCGGGTTGTTTGGATAACCGGGCGTGGTTTGGCGTCCCTTTAGCGTTAAAAGCAGCGGTTTGGAGCTTGTTACCTGGTGCATTACCAGAGGGTGAAAATGCTTGGGAGCGATTGGAGCAAGCTGACCAGATTGGTGAAAATGCGCATATCCGTTTGGCGCACGTTTTCCATATTATCGCCGCTTATTCTAAAGGTGACATGGAGCGTGTAAGAACGGTTATTAAGCGACATGCTGAGCACATCACTAATCATAAAGCGAATAAGCAGTATCGTTTATTGGACGTAGCAGCAACAGAAGCGATCACCCGAATTTCAGATAAAATGTGGACAGAAAATATGGGGCACCGAACTCCAGTTGGTCAACTTGGATCTTTCTGGGATGAGAATGCCGCTGATGATATCGAAACTGTTGAACTGGATGACTTGTTTTAAAAAATGAGACTTGTATCACCTTAATATGCTTGAATCAAGGTGATTTGCCCATTTTTGAAAAAAAGAAAGTCAATCTCCAGCTAGTCTGCTACTAAGGAATGCCGGTATAATCTACCGGCATTTTTTTTTTGGCTAATAATAAACCAATTCATTTTTCGGGGAGAAGGGACTACGTGGCTTCCAATACACAAAGCGGCCGCTCAATTTCTGAGTGGCTATCGTCATTACCAGCTTGTATTTTGTTGTTACTGGTTGTTGTTTTTAGTACCAGTAGTGATATCCATAATCAGATATTACAGGTTGGGGAGCATTACTGGCCGGGCTACTATAAGCTTCGAGTTGATCCTGTCGCACCTACCTGTGATCCAAACGTTAATGTTGAAGAGCAGTTGCAAGCACGTTTGGCTCAAACCGAAGATGATGATTTAGGTTTAGATCTATTCGATGCTGCACCTGTCGATCCGGACTTAATTCGTACCTCTATCGAGAATGCACGTCAGGATTGTCAGAATAAATTTACAGCTTACGAAGAAATAAGCGATCGTATTACCCCGAGCGTTGAAGCATTCAGAGCAGTAGAGTTGTTTGTTTCTGACGCGATAGGCGTTGGCTTAGTTTCCCAAAAGTTCATCCTGATAACCTTGATCTTTTTGTGTGCAATGACGGCAACCTTGAAGCGCCACCATATTGCCATGCGCCCGGTCTTGCACCGACTTGATCACTATGTGTCGAGCTCTGCACAGGTTATTGCTAATTGTGTTTTGTTGACTTCGGTTTTTGCCTTCCGGGAGTTGGCTCACTCAGATGGTACCAACCTCCCGTCTGAAGAAGCGATGCTGCATAACTTCTGGGTATATGGCATAGCCTTATTGTTGATCGTCAGTATCTACAATTTGATTAAGGTGCCTGCTCACCTAAAACCTGGCGGTAATATTGGCTATGCTTTGTTATCGGTTCCTCTCTATTCCACGATGGCCATCATTGCGGGTATTTTCTTCTTCTCTCATGGCCACATGCCAGGGATAGGTATCTATCTGAATACACTGATGGACCTGGCGGACATGTTCCTGAACGTTGGTTTGTATGTCTGGATAGGTATGCTCTTGAAACAAACCCGTTTTGCCGGTTTGGTTCTGAACCTGTTTAAGCCTTGGAAAATGCCTCCGGAAATGTTGGCTTTTGTTGTGGTTGTTCTTGCTGCTGTACCGACTGCCTACACAGGTGGCTCTGGTATCTTCGTTATCGCTGCTGGTGCAGTAATCTATCACGAAATTAGAGCAGCTGGCGCACGCCGCAATCTGGCACTCGCAGCCACGGCGATGTCAGGTAGTATGGGTGTTGTATTGCGACCATGTTTGCTTGTTGTTGTTATCGCGTTCATGAACCGTGAAGTAACGACCGACCAACTATTTGGCTGGGGTGTATGGGTCTTTGCGCTAAGTGCCTTTATGTTCTTTATTATGGTTATGTTTGTGAACCGTCAGAGCAAGATTCAATTAGCCTCTGTTGGTGATGCACTGCCAGAGACATTTTCGCAAATTAAGCCTCTCATTCCTTACATCCTTTGTATGGGTGGCGTTATTATGTTCTATAACATGGCCTTAAACGTTCAGTTGGATGAGTTCTCTGCAGCGCGAATCTTACCTGTGATGATGATCGTTATTCTTATTTTTGAACATATCACCAAGAAAGACATGGTGAGTGAAGATGGTAAGTCAACCGAGCCACATAAAGGTATTGAATACTGTGTGCGTACAGCCACCAACCAGACAACGGCTGAAATTGGTGCCCTGCTACTATTGGTAGCTTGTAGTATCTGTTTGGGTGGTATGATCGAACGAACCGGTGTTGTTGAGATGTTCCCAAGTGACTTCTCAAGTATCTGGACAGCAATGGCCCTTATGGTGTGTGCGTTGGTTGTCATGGGTATGATTATGGAAGCCTTTGGTGCGGTAATTCTGGTAAGCCAAACAATCGCTACGGTTGCTTACCAGGCTGGTATTGATCCAATTCACTTCTGGATGATGACTTTGGTTGCCTTTGAGTTGGGTTACTTGAGCCCGCCGGTAGCATTGAATCACTTGTTAACACGCCAAGTGGTGGGTGAAGAAGAAGCGCTTAAAGCTGATGAAGAAGTTAAGGATGGTACCTTCTACCAGCGCAATGAGCGTATTCTGATGCCAATGATGACAATGGGCTCAGTATTGCTCATCGTGGCCTTTGGACCTCTACTGGTTGCCTACTAAGTTGAGTTAGGCAAATAAAAAATCCCCGCAAGTCGGGGATTTTTTTTGTTTATAATTTACTGAAGAGATGAGTACCTACTCAATTGATCGCTTTCGTATTTTTCTTAAGGAGCTAAAAACTTACTATGAGTGTAATAAAAATAGTTTGTCCAAAGTGCTGTGTTAGCAATAAGTTGCCGGAAGAGAGACTTAAAGAAAAGCCAAAATGTGGAAAGTGTAAGTCAGCGTTATTTCTTGGAAAAGCAATGGATATCACTGCGCAGAATGTCGCTGCTGTTGTTGGTCATAATGAGATCCCGGTGATCGTGGATTGCTGGGCCTCGTGGTGTGGGCCTTGTATGCAATTCGCTCCAACGTTTGATGCAGCAGCCAAGAAACTAGAACCGAAGTTACGTTTTGCAAAACTGAATACTGAAGTGCATCAACAAGTAGCTGCCCGTTGGCGAATACAATCTATCCCGAGTTTATTAATCTTCAAAGGCGGGAAAGAAGTTGCCAGGATTTCTGGAGCTTTACCCTTAGCCCAATTAACGAAATGGATAGAAGAAAACATTTAAGAGAATGTTTTCAATTATAGTTTGCTAGTTGCTCTCTACTCCCAGCTTTCGATGACGAGCTTCCCTATTGTTTTTCCTTGCTCTAGTTGGGCATGAGCCTGGCGTAGAGTGTCTGCGCAGATAGGCGATAATATTTGATTCTGTGTGGAGATGAACTCACCTTCGTCAACGAGCCGTGCCACTTCGTTAAGAATATGATGTTGCTCGATCCGGTCTGGTGTCTTGAACATGGCTTTGGTGAACATGAACTCCCAAGCGAAGCTCACTGACTTTGATTTCAGTTTATTCATTTCCAAGGGGGCCGTATTGTCAACAATGCAGCAGATTCTTCCAAGCGGTTTGATTACGTCTATCATAAGATCGAAGTATTGATCGGTGCTATTACAGCAGAGAATATAATCAACGCTAGGAATACCAATATCAGAAAGTTGTTTATCTAAAGCTTTGCTATGATCGATTACATGTTTGGCACCCATTTTCTCGCACCAAGCTTTGCTTTCAGGGCGAGACGCGCTTGCGATAACTTCAAGCCCGGCAAGCTTTGTGGCGATTTGAGTGGCGATCGAACCAACACCGCCTGCACCACCGATAATTAAAATCGTGGGTTTGGCGTGTTCTGCTCTTGAGCCATCAATTGAAATATTTAACCTTTCAAAAAGGGCTTCCCAGGCAGTAATTGCTGTGAGTGGAAGGGCTGCGGCATTAGCTGAATCAAGGGAGCGTGGTGCATAACCTACGATGTTTTCATCGACTAAATGAAACTCACTATTGCAACCTTGTCGTGTAATATCGCCGGCATAGAACACCCTGTCACCAGGGTTAAAAAGGGTGACGCTTTCACCTACGGAAACGACTACACCACAAGCGTCCCAACCAAGTATTTTGGTCTCTTCTAGAGTTTGCGATTTTGGCCCCCGAACCTTTGTATCAACAGGGTTGACGCTAATGGCTTCGATTTTAACTAGTAGGTCGTGCGCGGTGGGGTGAGGCATATTCGCTTCGAAGTCGATTAAGCTTTCAGGGTCTTCAATTGCTAGATATTGGTTTAGGCCAATCGCTTTCATAAGGTTATCACTCTGGGGTTTTGATTAAACAATCATGGCAAAACACTAGGCATCCAGCAAGTTATCAAGCGACATATCATAGCCGGGAGCAAAAACTTCAAGAAAGTAGTGTACTGGTGCAAGGTTCATATCATTAAGGCGTGAACTGATTTCCTGTTCAGCTTGTTCAAACTCGCGGTTTCCTGCACGCAATTCTGCCCGGCATTTAAGAAGAGCGGAAAGTCGGTCAGCGGCTTTGAGCAAAACCAGGTAGTGCTCCGGGAGCGTATCTTCAAGCAGGATACTACTAAAATCTTGATGCAAGGAAGCAGGCAGCAGGGCAAGCAACTCATGCTGTGCTTTCTCTTCGACCCCTTTGTAAGCGGTACGCATCGCCTCGGAGTGATATTTTACCGGTGTAGGCATGTCGCCAGTGATGACTTCTGTCGCATCATGATAAAGCGCAACGACAGCCAAATGGTTTGCATCTATTTTATTATTTAGATCGCAGTCTTTGTTATGAATGATTGCCAAGATATGAGCTATCGTAGCGACTTCCCATGAGTGCACCGCGACATCCTCATGAATTGCATTACGCATTAGACTCCAACGTTTAATCCATTTAAGCCGGCTGACATAGGCGAAGAAGTGGCTAATAGTTTTGTGCATGGCTTTCTCTATGTTTGCGAATGGGTTTAGTTGGGCTTGATTGTAAAAATCGAGGCTACTGTCGGAGCCTGTTCGGCAGACGGGGACTCTTTTGAGGCTTCACTCGTGACAACTTTAGGTTCGAGGGTGAATATCCGTTGCTCTGGAATTCCGCCAATCTCCACCAAGGAACTAGCGATGGCCAGTGCCCTACTCTTCGCAAGCACTGCTAGTTTATCTTCGCCAAGCACCTGCCCACCAGGTTCTAGATCGACACTTCTATCTGCTACGCCCCGTACTTCAATACTTAAATTAGGACGCTTCTTCAAAGCTTCAGCAAGCTTAAGAATCTTCTCACTTTCAAGCGCATCGATTGACGAAGACATAGCAGAAAAATTCACAGATGATATGTCATCAGAACCTTCAACCAAGGAGCCTAGGATAGAGAAAGGGCTGGTTACCACTTTGGTAATCAGGTTTGTGAAAGCTGTTAGCAGTACGCCGCCAAAGCTGAAGCTCGGGTCACTCAAGTCTCCACTAATTGGTAGGTCGATATCTATTTCACCATCGAGGTTTTTCATAATACCTATAGCCAGAGGAAGTGGTAAGACTGTGGCATCGGGGCTATCGACAGACTTTCCAAAGTTAAATTGATCTATAAAGACTTTATTGTCCGCTTTCAGCTTAGAGCCCTTGATGTCGTAAGCCAGGTCAAGATCCAACTTGCCTTTATCGATCAGGTAGCCAGCATACTTAGCCGAATATGGACTGGCGGTACTTAGGTCAATATTGTTGACCTGAATATCTAAGGCAGTATTAGGTTGAGCGCTGAGTGGGTTAGTTGTGCCATTAATGGCAATTTTTCCATAGGTATCGAGGTTTCCAGATAGTGCTACTTTTGAGTGGGCATCAATGTCTGAAGAAATATTAGTGATGTCGCCGGAGAATTGCTCGACATAAGTATTAAAAACCGGTGTTAATGAAGCATCGATATAGTCGAAGCGGCCTTCTTCAATAATAATTCGATTGATGGCAATATTCGCAGGCTGACTTGCTTGGTCTTGTTCTCCTGCTGTTTCGCTTTTGTGCTCTTCTTGCGAATGATCTTCTGTTACAGTGTTTCCTTCTTCTGTCTCACTCGGTTTTGATTTACTTAGTTGAGCCAGGCTCATCTCGCCTTTTTCAGAGATTTTAGCTCTCGCATAGGGCTTGGAAATTTGTACTGTTTCAACTGAAATTGAAGGGGCTTGCTGCTCGCCTGCCAGCTTAAGCTTGACGCCTTTTAGAGCGAAGGTCTTGAAGCCGGCTACCTCTTGTCTTTCAATACTCTCCTTTATATCAAGGTTATTGACTGAAGTATTGCTAGTGATTTCTCCAGACAAGCCTGAGTCTGTCATGCTTAATTGATAGTTTGATGATAGATCCAGTTGACCTTGTTCAAGCAGCACATTGAGTTGCTCACCTATATATGGTTGTGACCAGTGTAATGGCAGGGCTGAAAGTGAAAGATCACCTTCGACATTGAGTGGTAAGGCAGCCAATTGGCCTGAAAGACTTTGCTTGGCCCCTCCGGTATTAAAGGAAGCATTATAGGAAAAGGCTTTATCAAGTTCGTAGGAGACCTTTCCAAGCTCAAGGTATATATTTTCGAGACTTATATCGGCGGGTGTTTCCAGGCTAGCGTCTTGCCAATTGATCAGCCCTTCTTTTAGCTTTATCGATGTCACTGACCACTTGAAAGGTGCTTCCTGAGTCGAGTGACTTGTGTCGTTGCTGGTTTTTGCTATAGGCTCTGAGGCCTCACTTTCGTTGGTATCAGTAGCAAGCTTTTCTTGTTGAAGTGGACGTAGCAAATTTATTTGTGAGGTCTCATCCTTTTTAGCAAATAACACGGGCTTTTCTATTAGCAAGTTGCCCAGCTTAGCTGTACGTTCTTCCAGATTAAAATTGATAGGGCTAAGCGACACTGAATCGAGTGTAAATAAGCTCTCTGTATCTTGAGTCTCAGCCAAGGCAATCTGAGAAAGCGACACCGAGCCAGTTTCGATCAGCAGGTGTGATCTCTGGTCACTAAATTCAGTATCGTAGCTGCCTTCTAGTGAAATTAGTGCGTTATTAAGTGAGTAGGGAGAGAAAGGTTTGACGTAATGCCAGAAGCTTGAAGAGCGAAGATTGCTCAAGGCCAAAGAGCCTTTAGAAGAAAAAGGGGCAATGCCAATTTGTCCCTTCCATGAAAGCTCTTGACCCTGGCCTAGTGAGAGGTTTAGTGAGTAGTTGCCACCATCATTATGGTCTGTCGAGAAGTCCTTTAATGCGAGATTGAGAGGCTCAAGCTTTAGCATAAAGGTTTCATCGCTAGAGCGATCGGTAAAGTTGACCAGTCCATGAGAGATAGAGATCAGGCCGAAAAAGAAGGCTAAAGGCTCTGAGTTATCGACTTCCTCTGGCGCTGCCTCGCTGTCAGCTTTTACAAAGTCACGCTGGAAATTTAACAGGCCCTGCTCGTCAAGCTGAGCATTGATACTAGGCCTCGTCAAACTGACTTCATCAAAAGCTATACGCCCCCCCAATGAACCGAGGGCGCTAAAGTTGACGTAAAATCGATCAAAGCTGACGCTATCTTGCTGGAACTCATCCTTAGCTTGGAAACCGTGAACGGCTAGAGATAGTGCGTAAGGGTTGAAAACAACTGATTCGATTTGCGTATCCCAGGCTGCAATATCCTTAAGGGAGTTGATGGCCTGCTGCTTAACAATATAAGGTACAGCAAACCAGCCGAATACACTGTAGATTAAAAAGAAAAGAATGAGCCAGAACTTCTTGGATTTGAAATTAAGGATGGTCGACACAGTGTAACCCTCTAGAGTGGCTATTTTAGAACAGAACCTTGAACCGCGAAGCTGACATTATAAAACGAGCTGAGCAATAAAGAACTAAAAAGGAACTAAAAAATGACCGAAAACTGCTCACAAGAGAAACGTTGCCCCTGGTGCGGTAATGACCCTTTATATCAGCAATATCATGATGAAATTTGGGGCAAGCCAAGGTGGGGTAGCCAGGATCTATTTGCCAAACTTTGCCTTGATGGCCAACAAGCGGGTTTGAGCTGGATTACGATTTTACGAAAAGAAAAAAGCTATTACGAAGCATATGATAATTTCGATCCTAAGCGTATTGCAGAATA
>NZ_LWGJ01001254.1:0-7065 GCF_001635845.1 Oleiphilus sp. HI0132
TTTTCATAGGGTTTTTCCTTATTCGTTATTGGTCGGGATTTAGTAATTTTTCTAACTGATCGTTTAGAATGGTATTTTTTTCTAAACGACCGGTCAAGAATAATCTATAATTAGTTTTTATTAGTACATTCATTGAGAAAGGCATATGGGTCGTAAGTTAGCATTTGATGCGGATAGAGTGTTGCATAAAGCAATGAAGCTTTTCTGGCTTAAGGGTTATGAAGCAACGTCTATGCAAGACTTGGTAGATGAGCTTGGGATTAACCGCTTTAGTGTCTACAATACCTTTGGTGATAAGAAAGAAATATTCATAAAGGTCTTAATGCATTATAGGAAGACTGTTCTAGCTTATTTGTTAGCGCCGCTTAAGAGTGATAAGCCTGCAAGGCAGCGTTTAGATGATTATTTTGTTTTGCTTTTGGAGCAGCTTCAGTCTGAAGCGGGTTCGTTAGGATGTATGATGCAGAATACTGGCTTAAGCCAGATTTCAAAAGACGCCGATGTGAGGTCGGCTCTAAAGCTGCTGGTCGATGATCTTCGTGATGCTATTTTTAATGCAATAAATGAAATACAAAGAGAGCAGCCAGCTACAATGAGAAGTGAGGATATGACTGCATTTGTGCTCTGCCAGCTTCAAGGGATGATTGTCTGGCGCAGAGCTGTTAACTCTAAAGCGCAGATTGAAGGGCAGATGCAAATACTAAGAAATACGGTCGCTGCCTGGTAAGGTGGTTTCTAACGAGGCGTTAGGATTGTGTCACCTCGAGAAGTCCAGTCGGATAGGTAAATACTGCCCGCGGAGCGGCTTTCGTCATAATGATCGCCACTAAGATTTTCTATTTTTAGTAGGTCTACATGAAGGTTACGTGAAATAGAAATTGAGTCACCACTTAGTTGCTTCATTTCATGCTGAAAATTCTTCGGTTTATAATTTATTTCACTGGTGGTGGTAAAGCTTTGTGCGGCACCGCTGACAACTGAATTATCTTCAATAGTTAATGTTTCAGTTGGCGAAGCTATATCATTACTAGCTTGAGTGGTAGCCAGTCCACCGTCTTCAATTTTCTTCAGCTCGTGGGATGCAAAATCTTGTGTATCTTCTGCTTCATTGTATGAATTTTTCCCGTTAGAGTTCGTTGCTTCGTCATCTTCGCTATCGACGGTTAAGCCTGCGGCAGGCGAGCCGTATATGTCCAAAACAGAGATGCCGGCAATGGCAGAGACGTCGTCCATGTCTGACTCGCTCATTGCCAAAGATTGATAAGTGGCAATAGTGCTCTTTTCTTGAGAATTAATTGGCTGCGAAGCAAGTGACTTACTTGCTATCAACATTAAGGGCAGAGAAATACTAAGAATAAGCGGAGCTTTCATTTCAACAAGACACACAACATAGTAAAGCTAAAAAAATATTCCATTCGAACATATCGCTGCAGATCAATTGCGGCTGGTTACAAATGATACAGTTTTAAGTCCTATATGTACATTTAATAATGTGAATATTATTCACGTTATGCTTGTTGTTTATTTTACTAAACTCAATTAACGCTATTGCTAATGAGGGTCTAAACTTAGAGTCATGTGTAAAGACGGCTTATTTTTGGCGGTGATTCGCGTGCCAGGATTGGCTTTCTTAGAGAATAATAATATTTAGTGTCCTAAGGAGTGCTCTATGTTGGATGATTCTGATCCAATTGAAACCTCGGAATGGTTAGAAGCTATTCAGTCTGTAATCGATAATGAAGGTATGGAGCGAGCGGAGTATTTGCTTGCTTTACTATCTGAGAAGGCTCGCAAGTTAGGTGGTGAGTTACCATATTCAGTGACGACGCCGTATTGCAACTCAATTCCTACTGACCAAGAAGCTCGGATGCCCGGCGATTTGTTTATGGAACGTAGGATTCGCTCTCTTATTCGCTGGAATGCAATGGCGATGGTACTCAGGGCAAATAAACGGCCGGGGGAACTAGGTGGACATATATCCTCGTTTTCTTCGAGTGCGACACTTTACGATGTTGGCTTTAATCACTTCTTTCACGCGGGAAATGATAAGCGCGAAGCGGATCTTATATATATTCAAGGGCATACTTCGCCAGGTATCTATGCTCGTTCCTTTATCGAGGGGCGGCTTTCTAGAGAGCAAATGGATAATTATCGAAATGAAGTAGATGGAAATGGTTTGCCATCATATCCTCACCCCTGGTTAATGCCTGATTATTGGCAGTTCCCAACGGTATCTATGGGCTTAGGGCCCTTACAAGCCATCTATCAAGCGCATGTGATGAAGTACTTACATAGTCGAGAGCTTACTGATAAAAGCAATCGAAAAGTCTGGTGCTTTGTAGGCGATGGCGAGACAGATGAGCCTGAGACGCTTGGCTCCATAGCTCTAGCGGGGCGAGAAAAACTCGATAACCTGATATTTGTCGTGAACTGTAACCTTCAAAGGTTGGATGGGCCTGTTAGAGGAAACGGTAAAATTATTCAAGAACTTGAAGGGGTATTCCGCGGCGCAGGGTGGAATGTTATCAAGGTTATTTGGGGACGGATGTGGGACCCTCTGTTTGATCAAGATACTGATGGCTCGATGCAGCGCGCGATGGATGAAGTGGTTGATGGCGAGATGCAAAACTTTAAGTCAAATGGTGCGGCTTATACGAGGAAGCACTTCTTTGGTCGCTATCCGGAGCTTGCCAAGTTAGCTGAGCAATTGAGTGATCGGGATATTGAGCAACTTAATCGTGGCGGGCATGATCCTTACAAGGTTTATGCTGCGTATCATAAGGCGGTTAATCATAAAGGTCAGCCGACCGTTATTCTGGCGCACACGATCAAAGGTTATGGCTTTGGTAAGGTTGGTGAAGGAACAAACAGTACTCACTCGCTGAAGAAACTTGATGTCGAAACACTTAAGGCATTCCGTGACCGGTTTGGGGTGCCTGTCAGCGATGACGATATAGAATCAATCCCTTACTATCAGCCATCAGCAGACAGCCCTGAAGCTGTCTATATGAAAAAACGCCGAGAGGAACTAGGTGGATTCTATCCAAAACGGCGTGCCCAGAGTCAGCCTTTGGTGACGCCTGACTTGAGTTTTTTCAAGAATCAACTAGAGGGCAGTGGTGAGAGAGAAATCTCAACTACCATGGCCTTTGTTAGAATGCTTTCGTCCTTAACTAAGGACAAGCGTATCGGTAAGCGCGTCGTGCCAATCGTGCCGGATGAAGCGAGAACCTTTGGTATGGAGGGAATGTTTCGTCAACTTGGCATCTATACCTCTGAAGGTCAAAAATACGTGCCGAATGATAGTGATCAGGTGATGTACTATCGTGAAGATCAAGGTGGACAGATTCTGGAAGAGGGGATTAATGAAGCGGGTGCAATGGCTGCATGGATGGCCTGCGCAACCTCATATAGCACTCATGATTACCCGCTCATACCGTTCTATATTTACTACTCAATGTTTGGGTTTCAACGTGTTGGGGACTTAGCGTGGGCGGCGGGCGATATGCGTTCTCGCGGCTTTCTTGTTGGTGGAACTGCAGGTCGAACAACGCTCAACGGAGAAGGGCTGCAGCATCAAGATGGACATAGTCATATTATGGCAGGAACGATACCGAACTGTATCGCTTATGACCCCGCCTATGCCTGTGAATTAGCGGTGATTATTCAAGATGGTTTACGTCGTATGTATCAGGAGAATGAAGACGTTTATTACTATTTGAGTATTATGAATGAAAACTATAAACAGCCTGCTTTGGTCAAAGACTCCGAAGAGGGAATCCTGAGAGGGATGTACTTATTCGATACCCTTAAACCTAAGGGGCGAGGAAAGAAACTCAGCGTTCAGTTAATGGGTAGTGGTGCCATATTAAATGAAGTTAGAGTTGCTGCCGAAATCTTGCGTGATGAATATAACATCGCAAGTGATATTTGGAGTGTCACTAGTTTTAATGAATTGGCGCGAGATGGCATGAAGACCGTTCGTTGGAATATGTTGAACCCGGATAAAAAGAAAAAAGTAAGCTATGTCGAAACTTGCTTGGGTGAACGTGAAGGACCAGTGGTGGCATCGACTGACTATATCCGCCTTTATGGCGAGCAGATTCGAGCATACTTACCGAAGCGCTATACGGTTCTGGGGACTGATGGTTTTGGCCGGAGTGATACTCGGCAGAAATTAAGACAGTTTTTTGAAATTGATCGACACTATGTCGTGGTGGCGGCTTTGAGTGCACTTTCTGAAGAAGGGAAGGTTGAAGCGAAGGTAGTGCTAGATGCGATGCGCAAATTCGGTATTGACCGAAATTGTCTAAGTCCAACTCAACGATAACCAGGAGACGATGATGAATTCGATAGAAGTCAAAGTCCCCAATGTCGGAGTTGAGGGCGAAGTAGAGGTTGTAGAGGTCTGTGTATCTCCTGGTGATGAAATTGAGGTGGACAGCTCACTTATTGTATTGGAATCGGATAAGGCGACCGTTGAGGTACCCAGTCCATGTGCGGGGAAGGTTGAATCAGTTTCTTTGACAGTAGGAGACAAAGTCAGTGAAGGTTCCTTGGTACTGGTGATGGAACCCTCTGAGGGGAACGCTCAGCTTGAGGAATCAGCTTCGGAAGAGAAGAGTCCGGGCGAAACACCGCAAAGTGAGCTTGTTCAGGTAGCTGTACCGGATTTAGGCGGAAGTGAATCGGTTGAAGTCATTGAGGTCTTGGTTGAAGTAGGTGATGCCTTAGAGTGTGATCAGGCGATGATTGTGCTGGAGTCTGATAAAGCAACCATGGAGATACCTTGCTCTGAGTCGGGTATTTTGCAAACGCTTAATATCAAAGTTGGAGACAAGGTTTCCAAAGGTGATATTATTGCAGAGCTCAAGGTTGAAGGTGGTTCATCAGCAGCGAATGCTAACGAAGAAATCAGCAAGCCTAGCAATGAAAATAAGCCCAAACCTGAGCATGACACTGATGCCCGGGAAGAGACAATCGTAAGTGAGGATGATGCGCCTGCGGTGCTGCCTCAGATTTCAGGAAGCAAGGTTCATGCAGGTCCTGCAGTTCGTAAATTTGCGAGAGAGCATGGAGTTGAGTTGTCTCGAGTAAAGGGTTCCGGGCCTCGAAGTAGAATTCTGAAAGAGGACTTAAGGAAATATATAAAGTCTCAGGTCCAGGCTGCGCAAAGTGGTAACCAAGGGGGGCTAGGTCTTCCTGAAATTGCTTTGCCTGACTTCTCAATATTTGGAGAAGTTGAAATCCAGCAGATGGATAAACTTCAGCGCCTTACTGCTAAGAATATGCAGGCCAGTTGGCTAACGGTTCCGCATGTTACGCAGTTTGATGAGGCGGACATTACAGACCTTGAGGCTTTTCGAAAAGGCCACAAAGCACAGGCTGAGAGTCGCGGCGTAAAGCTGACACCGGTAGCCTTCATTATAAAAGCGTGCGCTTATGCTTTGCAGCAGCTACCGCAGTTCAATGTTTCACTCGATATAAAAAACGAGAAAATTGTACGTAAGAAATATATACACATCGGCTTGGCAGTAGATACGCCTGCTGGCTTGGTTGTTCCGGTTATTCGCAATGTCGACCAAAAAAGCCTTTGGGATATTGCCCAGGAATGCCAGTCTTTGGCAGCCAAAGCGAAAGACAGAAAGTTGTCGCCAGCGGATATGCAGGGGGCATGTTTTACTATTTCTAGTTTAGGTGGTGTGGGCGGTACCGCCTTTACACCAATTGTAAATACACCGGAAGTGGCGATCTTAGGGGTATCGAAAGCGCAAATGAAACCGGTTTGGGATGGCGGTGAAGCCTTCAAACCACGCTTAATGTTGCCACTGTCTTTATCTTATGATCATCGAGCAGTTAACGGAGCCGATGCTGCGCGTTTCACAACTTTATTGTCACAGGTGCTAGGTGACTTGCGAGAGTTGTTATTGTAGGAAAAATTGTACAGAATGCGGGCAGTCATTAAATAATAAATTCAATAAATAGCTGTAGGCTGTCAATTAATTAGAGTAACTTCCATAATGGAATTTAAGACCCAGTTCATAAGCCGAGAAGATAGACGTATCGCTCGGCAATCTTTAAGCGGGAAGCACGGTTTCCAGGCGATGATTCGTCTGGAGCATAAAAGCCTCTCGGTTTCCCTCACAGACTTCTCAAGTTTGGGCTTTGCTATCTCGGTTTCAAAAGAGCATGCTGATGATCTGAAAGTGGGAGGGAAAATAGAAGTATTAGTAAGCCCCTTGATACACCACGAGTACCTGATTAAAGGGCTTATTATAGACCGGCAGCCCATCAGGCAGGGGCAGGTAAAAATTGCGGCGGTCATTGAGCACGAACAGAGCAGTAAGCACGACCGTTTCCATCCTATCCACTTAAGTGCCGAACAAAGCCTAAAAGGACAAATGGTTCACCCTTTTGTCTACAAACAAAACGCCTATTTTGAGGTGGAGAGTTTGTCTCGCAATGGCTTCTATGCAAGCGGGATTCACACAGAGTTTACCTTGTTTGAAGGTATGGAGCTGAAGTATAGCTTGGGTTCGATTCAAGAGCTTCAGAATGTCGTCGGTAAGGTGTCCAACGTTTCGTTAACGGATCAGAATAAAATTAGATGCTTTATTGAAACGCCCTCACTTTCGTATTTGGCAGAAGACGAGCTGGCTCAGCATTGCTTCCATTTTGCACAGAAGACGCCGCGAGACATTAGTCGAGCGGGTATGAATGCCCAGCATATTCAAGAGCTGGTTCAGTATCGTTTTGTTGAAACTCAGGCGGAGTACGAAGCCGTCTTGAAATTGCGTCGCAAGTCATACGCGAGTATGGGGATGTGTAACAAAGATGACCCTATTGCACGCTTTGCTATGCAGCAGGATGCTTATGGTCGGATATTGATTGCTTTTCATAATGAGCGCGTAATCGGTAGTGCTTTGCTGGTATTTGGTGAGCGAGGTGAGAAGCCATTTGAGCTTGACCAGTTATTACCAAAGAGCCTTTTTGCAAAGCTGCCTCAATATGAAGAGCTTATGGAAATTACCGCGATATGTATTGAAAAGTACTATCAGGACACCG
>NZ_LWGJ01001255.1:0-3005 GCF_001635845.1 Oleiphilus sp. HI0132
TAGCCCACTTAAGGTGTCGGGAGCACACAAAAACTATTTTGATACTGACACTATCTTCCTGAGCCAACTACCTATAATCTTTACGATGTAAGTTTTTTGCTGTATGTGATGATTCAATACTTAAAATAAATCGTAATAATTGGATTATGTGATTTAACCATTAATTATCCATGTAGGAATTGCTCTTATGACTAAGGAATCCGTTCAGCCTCTCACGAATAAGAAAACACTCAAACCCAGTACGCTAAGAGTGGGCAAACGCTATCGCTCATCGCGTGTCGACGGTCATTATGATGCCGTTGTCATTGGCTCGGGTATTGGCGGTATGACCAGCGCAGCTATGCTGTCTAAGGCTGGGTTAAAGGTCTTGGTATTAGAGCAACACTACACCGCTGGAGGATACACTCACAGCTACTCGCGCAATGGCTACGAATGGGATGTAGGTGTTCACTATATCGGTGAGATGGGCAACCCTAAATCACAAATGCGCAGAATTTTCGACTTTATCACTGACGGTGAATTGAAATGGGCGCCACTAAATAGCAATTACGATCGCTTCCACTTTGGCGAGGATGTTTACAATTTGCGCGCGGGTAGAGATTGTTTCAAACAAGACTTGTTAAAACACTTTCCCGAAGAAGAGCTAGCGATTGATTCCTATCTGAAAATGCTAGATGCCATTACGCGGTGCATGCCCCTTAAGGTTATGGATAAGTTGATGCCAACCTTACTTTCTCGGCCCTATAAGCTGCTCAAGCGTTTCGGCCTGCCTGACTACTTCAACAAGACGACTTATGAAGTCTTAAGTGGACTGACCTCAAATGAAAAGTTAATTGGCGTCTTAACAGGGCAGTGGGGCGATTGTGGTTTACCTCCTAAGCAGTCGAGCTTTTTAATTCATGCACTGATCGCTCGACATTACTTATCGGGTGCTTACTACCCAGAAGGTGGTGCCTGGAAAATAGCCGATACGATTATTCCTGTTATCCAACAGTCAGGTGGTGACTTGCTTACTTATGCAAGCGTCGAAAAAATAGTCGTTGAAAAGGGCGTCGCGTTGGGTGTCGAGATGTCTGATGGTCATATCATTCACGCAGATAAGGTTATTAGTGCTGCAGGCGTAATGAATACCTTTCAAGACCTGGTTCCGCAGGCGCTGAGCAAAAAGTTCTCTTATGATAAAAAGCTGCAAGAAGTTGAATCATCAAAAGCGCACTTGGGAATGTATATTGGTTTGAAGGGCAGCACTGAAGAATTGAAGCTACCCAAGACGAACTTCTGGATCTTTCCTGATTATGACGCCGATAGTGCTTTGGATGCGTTTGAGAATGACAAAGATAAGCCTTTGCCTGCGGTGTATATTTCATTTCCGTCTGCAAAAGACCCTGAATGGCAGCGAAAGAACCCTAGCAAGTCGACGATAGAAATCGTTGCGCCTTGTCCTTATGAATGGTTTGAAAAGTGGGAAGACCAGCCATGGGGGAAACGAGGCACGGACTACGAAGCACTCAAAGACATGTTTACCGAGCGTATGCTGAAAGCACTCTATGAAAAAATGCCTCACTTAGAAGGTAAAATCGACTATCACGAAACCAGTACGCCCTTGTCGACAAACTTCTTCTGCGCCTACAAAAAATGTGAGCTCTATGGACTTAATCATGACCCTTCTCGTTTTGAGCAAGACTGGCTGCGACCTGAGACGCGAATTCCCGGCTTGTATCTAACTGGCCAGGATGTGCTTAGCTGTGGCATTGGTGGCGCGATGATGGCAGGAGTGATGACATCGGTTAGTGTGCTGGGTTGGAAAAGCTACAAGCTACTTAATCGCTTTGGCTTGCGCGATAGGATTGGTTTGGCTGTGCCTGTTTAGGCGCAGCGCTGCTTGCTATCACGCCGATAGCTCTGGGGATAAACAGCGATGGTGTTTGTCCCCGCCATTGATTGTGTAGCAATCAATTATTGATGGGCCTCTTGTAGAAACTCAGCGCGTGTCTGTGGGTTGGTTTTAAAGGAACCTCCTAAGGCTGTCGTTGATGTTTCAGAGTTTGCATCCATAATACCTCGGGATTTAACGCAATAATGTGTTGCGTTAATTGATACTGCGACGTTGTCGGTATTGAGTAAGACTTGCAGCGCAACTAAAATTTGCTTTGTTAATCGTTCCTGAACTTGAGGGCGCTGTGAAAAAAACTTTACGATACGATTTATCTTGGATAAGCCGATGATTTTTTCTGCGGGAATATACGCGACTTTAGCTAAACCATCGATCGTGACGAAGTGGTGTTCGCAAGTACTTATCAGGTTAATGCGACTGACTTTAACCATTTCATCGACATTCATTTTGTTTTCGATAACCGCTATTTTGGGAAAGTTCTGATAGTCCAGGCCAGAGAATATCTCCTCCAAGTACATTTTTGCGATTCTGTGTGGAGTTTCAGCCAGGCTATCGTCTTGAAGGTCTAGCCCCAAAGTTGCCACGACCTCGGCTAATAAACCCTTAATTCGCTGATATTTTTGTTCGTCAGTGTATGGCGTCTGAACAAGAGGCGTTTCAAGTCCCATTTCAACTAAGGTGCTTTTAACTAATTGGGCTTCAGGGCTAAGCATGGGCATAGTTCTCCAAAGTTTCAGGTAGGATTGAGGCCTGCATTGTCAGTGATACTGAATCAGCAAACCGGAGCGCGTGTGGTTTCTCAACGTTTACTTTGGCGAAGGTGGTGTGGGGACTCGTGGTGCAAATTTGCAAAATTTCTTTTACAAGTCGCTCGAGTAATAAGAATCTGCCTTCTTCAACAAGTTGAATGATTCGCTTGGTAATGATCTTATAGTCCAGCGCGTCTTTCACCTGATCTGATTGCGCGGCTTTATTGGCAGAATAATGTAGTTCGACATTCACGACGATATCTTGTTGTTTAATTTTTTCTTCTTCATTAAAGCCGATAAATGTTCGTAAGCGTAGTTTGTCGATTTTAATAATCGCATTTGATAAATTCATAGTCCGTTTC
>NZ_LWGJ01001256.1:0-6841 GCF_001635845.1 Oleiphilus sp. HI0132
GCAGAAGCAAATGCTTCGAGAATCTATAAAGCACTTAGTCAAATTCTACTGTACTAATAAAGAAAGCGAATACCTAAAAACTATCGCTCGACATCACGCCGATAAAGTTCGAGCTGACGAATATATGTATAAACTTTTCGTAGACTCTTTCATTCAGGCTATTGAAGATACCTACCCTAACTTTTGTGAGGAAGCAGCTTTAGTTTGGCGATGCGCCTTAAAGCCAGGCATCGACTTTATGAACTCTTATAAGGCTTAGCTGAACAGTGTTCCCAATTTGGGTCTTTAGAGACCAGTTTCCTGTTAATAATAAACAGACTCGGAACCAGGATGAAAGCGGTGCTGACTATGTCTGCAATAGTATGATATTGCTGGTAAAGCATTAAAATCGCATACGCTAAGAATGATACTCCCAAGGCAACTTGCCAGTGAACTTGAAACGTTGAACCTTGAGTTAATAACATCACTAAGGCCAGGGATAATGCTGTATGAGTGCTGTAGTCTAGTGAGACTGTAGGCCAAATAAGAAAATAGTTATCCAGAGCCATTAAGGCGTAAACCAGCGCTACTGATACCAAGGTTTGTAGACTGAACCTGGCTGCTGTTCGGTATTGTTTATTAAGGATTTGTCTGGCGATAAAGCCAAGTACAAGCAGTCCTAACAAAGGGATATAGGCATCGGCGATGGCATCAAGTTGCTGGTAGTTCACTTTGTTAGCCTTGGTGTAAATCCATCTTATAAAAAGCTGGGATAGTTGGGCAGTTTTGCCGTGACCAGTTCGTCATGAGCCGGGACGATCACTAAGTCAGGGTCACGTTTGCTTAAAGAGTGAATTTGATCGATGACTTTTTCCGCTTGGTCTACGTTATTATCGACACCAGTTGCCCACTGAACAATCTTCGGACGGCCGCGGTTGTCTTGAATTCCTTTGATCGCCCATGTTGCATCGCCAATGAAGAAATAGCGCCCTTTGTCTGGCGTATTAACAAAAAGACCCAAGTGCCCTTGCGAGTGCCCGGCCAGGTCGACTAACACTAAGCTGCCGTCACCGTAGATATCCAAACTTTTATCGAAGCCTTGGTAGGGTTGATCTAAGAGCTTTATGAATTGCCGTTTGATGTCAGGACTATCAAATTGCGATAAGACAAAGGCGGGTGGCTTGCCTTGGTGCGCGGCGTCATGCTCTTGCTGTTGAATCCATACCGGTGTTGCTGGGAAGTCTTCAATTGCACTGACATGATCCCAGTGCATATGGCTAGGGATGATGGCTTTAATTGTGCTGATGGGGTAGTTATTCGCGTTTAACTGGCTAATGGCGGGTTTAACGTTTTCGATCGCGAACAACTGTTTCTCCCAAAAAGCGAATACTTGCATTTGTTCTTCGACTTCAGTGCCGATGCCGCTATCCCAGAGCAAATCACCCTTTGGATGTTTGATAAGAATTGCGTTATGCACTAACGTTCGCTGAGTAAACCAGCTACCACTGGATACCACCATCGCTTCTTGCGCGCCGCCTGATTCAGCGGTGACGATAACTGAAAAACTAAGATTTGCAGGTATCATCTCTCCAGCAAAAGTTGATGTGCTGCTTGTGAAAGTGATAAGCAGGAGAGGGATCAGCATGGTAAGTCTCATGACTAAGGGCTTCATAATGTTCTCTTTGTTTTTTGTATGATGAGGCGATAGTAATGACAATAGACTGATAGGTAAAATATATAATAAATATACCTGATATATATTTTATATGTATTTAGAATGCTGAGAATAATAACAAGCGACAGGCTATCACTTCCAGGAGCTTAGTGATCGCTGCGGTATTTGTTCTTATCCTGAATTAAGCGCATATTTACCTTAGCCTGAATGTTGGTGAGAGGAAATTATAAGACTGATATACTCAAGGCGCTTTAGAAGGAAATGAAGCAGAAATACTCTGCTTGGTGGTCGTTTCGCTTCACATGTTTGCATGTTAAAGACTCAATCAATAGGGAGATAAATTAGTGAACGTAATTAAAGCGGGCGCCAGCCTCATGTTGTTATTGTCTGCAAATTTAAGTGTTGCAGAAAACCACCACCATAGTACTAAGCAGTTTAAAGTGACTGAGTTAAAGCCAGGCTTTCACTTTCTTCAGGGAAAGGGCGGGAATATCTTATTGTCCGAAGGTGATGACGGGTTGTCGATAGTGACTATGCCGATATGTCAGGTGGTTTAGAGAAAACACTTGATACTTTTGGTAAACCGCTTAAGTACATCCTAAATACGCATTGGCATGGTGACCATACTCAAGGCAATAAGCTCTTGGGTAAAGAGCCTACCGTTGTCGCGCATGATAATGTTTATCAGCGTTTGAACTCTCGTCAAGAGGTTAAGCTGTTTAACATGGTGTCGGAACCATACCCAAAGCATGCGCTGCCGGATATTACCTATGATCATCGTATGACTATCCACTTTAACGGGCATGATATTTCTGTAATGCACTTGCCAATCGGACATACTGATGGCGATAGCGTGATCTTCTTTAAAGAACAAAATATTGTCCATTTGGGTGACCATTTCTTTAACGGCTTTTACCCCTTTGTTGATGTGGATGCCGGTGGGCGTGTACGAGGTGTCGCCCAGAATATTGATCGAATTTTAGATTCTATCGATGACTCAACCCAAATTGTGCCTGGGCACGGACCAATGGCAACGAAGCCAGACCTTATTGCCTTCAGAGACATGTTGCGTGGTACGGCGAAAGAGGTCGAGAGCATGATGAATGACAAGAGCCTGGAAGAGATACAAAGTGCAGGTTTGAGTGCAAAATGGGACGAGTGGGAAAACGGTTTCTTAAATGAGCCTACCTGGATCAAAATCGTCTTTAATAGTTTGCATGCGAGCCAGCACGATAAACCCAATAAACATAAGCACAAACACTAAGTTTCTCTTGGTATAGAGGCTGAAAGTAATGATGCTTTCAGTCTTTATCTAAATGAAACCAGAGAGCTTTCTGGTCTAGTGGTGTCGCTTCAGGAAGCAAAGGGTTAATCAGGCGATAGTGTAGTCGCTGCTTTAAATTAGCCTTCAGTATCAGATCAGCATAATACTGCTGGAACAGCGCATCGAACTTTCCGTCCAACAGGGCTTTCTGAAGCCCCTCTTCTATAAGGCTAGCTAAGGCCGTATTTTCTTGTGCGACAAAGAAATACGTAGCGGTCGGGTAGCTGAGTAGCGTGTGAGGCTCAAGGGTAATGTTGCGATGTTGATGCGTTTCTAGTTCATCCCAGATCTCGATAATAGAGCGAGGAAAGAGTTCCGCCCGATTAAGTGACAACACTTGAAATAAGCCTTCGTAACTGGGGCCAGTTTGTACCTTAAAATTGTTATATCTCAATATGTTGGTATCGGGCCAGTCATGCCCTTGAATGAGTGTGGCTTTTTTTAAAGCCCTTAAATCTTGGCTTTGTTTTCGTGTTGCCAACTGCTCGGGTGTTGTCAGGAACAAGCGCCAGCCAATCAAGCCTTTATAAATAGGGATTCTAATAGGCTTTACTTCTGACTCTCGTTCTTTGGAAGTCATGGTCCACATCACATCGATACCCTTGCTTTGGCTCAACTGTTTGATAGCCCGGCCTTGTGTCATAAAATACTGCGAGGGTTCTACTGTTAGAGGCACCGAATGATAACTTAGGGCTAGCTTTAATAGCTCTATTGGGTAACTGTGATGTTTGGTGAATACTTCGCCTGGCTGAGGGTAGCGAATGCTCGTTTGAGTTATCGCATTGGAAAATGAGCTGAAGAGCGAGAGCAATAAGCTGATGTAAATGAGTTTCGAAAAATTCATAATTCGCTGTTACTCCTACCAAGCAAATATTGAGACAGGTATGGCAGTTGGAAGGAATCGATTGCCATCTAAGCAAAAGCGAATTTGACACCTACTAAAAGGGCGCTATTTTTTCCTTCCCTAGCACTATACGATACCTTGAATGGCTCTGGTATTAAACTGTTCTTGTTTGATTCTAATCTAACAAAGATATTGTAAGAATAAACTCTGGGGCTGTCTTATCTTTTTAGGATTGATGGAGGGGCTTGAGGAGAGAGTACCCGGGCAAAACCCAGGCACTCTAGATATTGCTATTGCCTGATCTTTACTTTTCTTCTGGTTTTGGTGCGTAAGGCCCAGGAAGTAGACCCCAGTGCTGGTTATTGACCAGGTTACTACTCGCCATAGCAGAAAGTTCAGGTGTGTGATCGACAATACTGCCGGCAATTTGATCTACTAATGCACCAATGAGAGCACCAGCCAAACCGCCACCGCCGTCACCTGAAGACTTCACAGCTTGGGCTCTGCCATTCCATAATATTTGTCCACTCTTGGCATCTATTAATCGCCAATCTGAAGCCACGACAGTCTTTGAGGATATCACTTGGTACTCCTGCCCCCACTGCTTGATATCAATGTATAACACTGCGTCAGGGTTGATAATTTCCCTAATTTTGTCCAAGGGAATAGTATTCATTTCAGCCGTTGTAGGGAGCCCATTCTCTTTAAACAAAGTATCGACAACTGAAACAGGAAATACATAGTAGCCTTTTTCTGCCAAGGGCTCAGATATCGAGGAAATAAGCGTATAGGGTGCATTAACTTCGACAGAGCTATTATTGGGTGGAATTACCAGAATAGAGGTCGGTTTGCTTTGCTTAAGGGCCGTGTAGTCATAACCTTTAACGGCACAACCGGATAAAACTCCAAAAGCAAGTATTGAAATAACTAAGAACTTGAATCCCTTCATTTTGTTTTCTCCTTATGATGGCTGTTAGATGCTTCCAAGGCGGTGTCTTGCATGTTGGAGCGAGTCAGAATGCCGTCAACAAATACGCTAGATTCAGGGTACAGTGCTTTTTCTTGTAGCAAAGCGCTTTTTGCCAGGCCAGGGTTTCCGGCTTGAGCGTGAACCATTCCTAAGTGAGCATATAGGCCGGGAGGAACTTTCATCCCTTTATTTTCTGCTCGCTCTATAGTTAGGTTTAGTTTATAGATCTGCGTGGCAGTATCTGCTTCGCCGGGGTTGAGGTAAATATCGTAAACGATTTCTTGGTAATCACCCCAATAGTACAAATTACTATGAGTTGAACATGCTTGAGCCAAAAGAATGACCGCCATTGCAGCGATCAACTTGATATTAATGTATTTCATCGAACTTCCTTATGTCGATAGTTAGTTGCTATTTTTCAACAGACCAAACGCCGGACTCTAGATCTCTAACTAAATTATTAATGGCTTCGGTAATCGCGAAGTTAAGAACTTTGCCATTAAGCGTTGCATCATAACCCGCTGTGCCACCGAAACCGATGACTTCGCGATTGCTCAGTGCATACTCTCCGGCACCTTGTGTTGAATAGATTATTTGGCTGGTTGTTACGTCAATGATATTGATGGAAACTTTGGCATAAGCAATTTGCTCCTTTCCGCGCCCCAAGATACCAAATAGTTGCTTGTCACCAACTTCTTTACGGCCAAACTCCGAGACTGCGCCTGAAACGACATATCTTGCGCCCGTAATGTTTTGCTTTTGACCGCGATAGGCAGCTTCTTGCTCAAGCTCTTTCATCGCGTCACGGTCAACAAGGTTGAATCTGTTCGTTTGTTGAAGGTGGGTCTCTAAGATGGTCTTGCCTTGCGAACCTAGGCGATCGCCACCAGAAGAAAATAGACCCTGCATATAGTTTGAACGGTTATTAAAATTGCCTACTACCATGGCTGTTTTCTTACCACTATAGTTTGTTTGATAGCTGGCAACTCGATCTGGTTGAATAGCTCGCTTACTTTCCGTTGCGCAGGCGCTAAGGAGTACAAAAAGTGAAACTAAGGAAATTACTTTGCTAAAACGTAAGGAGAAATTCTTCATAATTAAGGTCCTTCAGGTAGGTTTGCTCCAAAGATTATCACAGCAACAAGCCTAGGTGTACTGGATTAATCTTCAATATGGGGCGAATCACCCCGCTTAATTGGGTATAATATGCGCCAGTTTTATTTTTATCTCATTCTGTAAAAGAGGCCTCCTTTGACCCAGTTTCGTCCCTGTATCGATTTACATCAAGGCAAAGTAAAGCAAATTGTTGGTGGTAGCTTGAATGACCAAGGTGCCGATACTAATTTTGTGAGTGCTTATGATGCGGCTTACTATGCTTCCTTATACAAGGAGCATAACTTACAAGGTGGGCATGTTATTGCACTAGGCCCAGGAAATAAGGACGAAGCACTTAAGGCACTATCGGCCTGGCCTCAAGGTTTACAATTTGGCGGGGGCGTTAATCATGAAAATGCCAGCGAGTTTTTGGAAGCAGGTGCGTCGCATTTGATCGTCACGTCTTACCTCTTCGAAGATGGGGAGCTATCTTCTGACAGAATTGAAAAGATAAAAGCGGAGACGGGAGCGGAGCGTTTAGTGATGGATCTGAGTTGCCGAAAAACCGAATCGGGTTGGAATATTGCGACGGATCGTTGGCAAACAGTGACCCGTACTCAGATTACCAAGAATACCCTCGCTGAGTTGGCAGGGCACTGCAATGAGTTTTTAATACATGCTGCCGATGTTGAAGGGCTACAAGCAGGAATTGATGAGGACCTGGTTTCTTTATTAGGAGAAATTTCCCCCATTCCAGTCACTTACGCTGGCGGTGCACGTTCTTTCGAAGACTTAAAATTGGTTCATCAGTTATCTGGCGGCAAGGTTGATCTGACAATAGGGAGTGCCTTGGATATTTTTGGGGGGGCGGGGCTTACACTTGATGAGTGCATCTCATGGAATGAAAATCGCTAGCTAGGTTTTGTTTTTCAAATGGGCCTTAATCAGAAAGTT
>NZ_LWGJ01001257.1:0-3388 GCF_001635845.1 Oleiphilus sp. HI0132
ATTTCTGCTCTCACACAAGCGTGAGTATAAAACGATTACCTGAGTATTTTACTAAGTCTTTATCCCAGAGTCCAAAACCCGTATTATATGCGCAAATAATTTCATCGAGGCTTACTTCATTATGGTCACTGTTTCCGAATCAGCTCAACATTATCTCGCTCAACTTGTCTCTAATCAGGAGTCAAATGGTATGGGCGTTAGAATGTTTGTTACTCAGCCAGGCACTAAATTTGCCGAGACCTGTTTGGCCTATTGTCAGCCTGAAGATATCGTTGAAGACGATGAAGTGATGGAGCTAGAAGGCTTTAAACTTTACCTCGAGAAGAAAAGCGTTCCATTTCTAGATGAAGCATTTGTAGATTACGCAGAAGAAAAAATGGGTGGCCAGCTGACAATTAAAGCGCCAAATGCCAAGATGCCAAAGATAGATGAAAATTCCAGCTTGTCAGAGCGTATCACCTATATTCTTGTTACGGATATTAACCCTGGTTTGGCATCGCATGGTGGTGATGTATCACTTGTTGAAATAACTGAAGATCAAATTGCGGTACTTCGCTTCGGTGGCGGTTGTCAGGGGTGTAGTGCAGTTTCAATTACCTTGAAGGACGGTGTCGAAAAGCGTTTGTTGGAGGTTGTTCCTGAGCTAAGTGGCGTGCGTGATGTAACAGATCACTCCGTTACGGATAATGCTTATTATAAATAAGCGAACTCTGGTATCAGAATAGCGCTCTTAGAGCTTAGGTTCTAGGTACAACTAGTTAGTCGTTCTAAAAAAGGAAGGTCAATGATCTTCCTTTTTTTATGCTTGATTGTGGCTCAGGTTAGGATCATTTCGCTGTATTCACATGCTATTTCGTATACTATGGCCCGACTTACATCTTAATTTTTAATATTATCTTCATAATAATTTTAATAACACTATGCAGCCTGATTACGATACTCAACTAACCAACAAGAAATCCGAATTTAGCATCAAAGTCCTGATGCAAAAAATCCTTTCCTACTCAATTCTATGTCTTTTGTTCGTAACGATTATTTCGGGCACTAGTGAGAATATGCATGCACAGATGCTTAAGCTTGGCAGCTATTTTTGGGAGGACTACTTTATTCTTCGGGGTGATGAGCCCACTGCAGACTGTGAATATCAGTTTGATATCGAAGCCAGGTTGGATGAATTAGAACAAGAGCACCTTGCAGAAAATGAAGACTTCGATTTATTTGCGACTGAGTTTGATCGTGATTCAGCTCGTAATTCCTTAGCTAGCCAAATCAGGCTATGCCAGAAGCAGCATGCTGATGCCCAGACCTATCGAGCTCAAATGAATGTTTGGGTTCGTACTTTTAAAGATCTTGAGCACACCTTTGCTCAAGTTAGTTTGCTTGCTATTGAGAATCAAAAACTTACTTTGATATTGCTGCTGGCACTGTCTGCGTTTATCACAACATGGAAGCGTAATCATATTGCGTTTAGGTCGATTCATAGTCGAATGGATCACTACGTTTCGAATGTAGGGCAGTTGTTTGCCAATGCCTGTCTTGGGTTGTCTACCGTCGCGTTTTACCAAGGCTCTTACGCATCGGGGACTGAGGTTACCAACCCTGAGTTAATGATTATCCTTATGCTCGGGTGTTTTAGCTTATGCGGTCTGAATCTATATCAGTTACTCAATCCATCGCCAGATCTTGAGCCTGGAGGTAAACCCTGGCTTGCCTTTATAGCGATACCTATTCATAGTATTATGCTGTTAGCAGCGATCTTTCAGTTTTTTATTGTTGAGTCGCACTATCCAGGTATTGCTATCTATTTTACTCAAATCTTTCAGCTAACTAATCTTCATTTAGCAATTGGTCTTTATATTCTGGTTGGTATGCTGCTTAAAGAAACGCTTCTTGGTGCAAAATTGTTTGAGGTGTTTAAACCTTGGCACCTGCCGCCTGAATTGCTTGCATTTGTTGCTATCGCATTGATGGCATTCCCGACTGCTTATACCGGTGCTTCGGGCATTATCATTATTGCGATGGGCGCGGTTGTTTATCAAGAGATGAGGCGAGTAGGGACTCGTCGTCAGTTGTCGCTTGCCGTGACAGCAATGACGGGTTCAGGTGTTGTGCTAAGGCCTTGTTTGCTTGTAGTTGGTATTGCAATACTTAATAAAGAAGTTGTGACAGACGAGCTGTTTCATTGGGGCTTCAGGGTTTTTCTTCTGAGTATGCTCGTGTTTGCGGTATTTGCAATGATTACACGAAAGGACCCTATGAAAATTGTACCGGCAAGTGAAGCATTGTTACCTTCTCTTAGAAATTTGATGCCACTTCTTCCTTATGTTGGGATTCTGGTCGCTGCGCTCTTTCTTTACGACATATTGCTAGATGCTCAACTTGACGAATTTACGGCACCTGTCATGCTGCCAATTATCGTTATGGCAGTTTTAGTGTTTGAACGTAAATTTAGTAGGGATTTCCATCAGCGAAATGAAAGTGCTAAGGCGAGTCCGACGATATCTTCAGCCTTTTCCAGTTCTGTAGATAACTCATCCATACAAATTGGCGCCTTACTGATGTTAATGGCTTGCTCGTTTACAGTTGGCGGCATTATAGAACGGGGCGGCGGCGTACTAGAGATACCCGAATTCTTCGGCTCTACCTACGGCACGATGGCGTTTCTCGTTCTGTTTTTGGTGATGATCGGCATGGTAATGGACCCCTTTGGTGCGCTTATCCTGGTTACAGGTACGATTGCTCCGGTTGCTTATGCTGCCGGAATCAATCCGATTCACTTCTGGATGACCTGCTTGATGGCTTTCGAACTTGGTTATTTGAGTCCGCCGGTTTCGTTAAATCACCTACTTACCCGTCAGGTTGTGGGTGATGAGGAAGTCAGTCTCGCTTTAAAAGAGGGCGATTCCTTTTATTATCGCCACGAGCGTTTACTTCTTCCGCTTATGGTTATGGGTACAACACTCATTCTTGTTGCTTTCGTTCCATTAGCATTCATCGATCAATAAGGTTGCTAGAATGGAACGCGTAGCAAAACGTGAGGAGCAATTAGAGCAACTTGAACGGCAGAGTGAAAGTGACTTGCCAGAAATAATTTCTGGCATGAGTGATGAACAATTTGAAGCTGTGTTTGATTTGGTTGAGTCGGTGCTCGAACGTGAAAGAAAAGGATTTGATCGTTTTTTCGAGTCTATCTCTCAAACGCTTAGATATATCCCCAACTTTCTCGTGCTTGCGATTACAAACAAATATATCGACCCACCCATTGCGGCAAGAATTACATCTAAGCTCCCCATTAAGAGTGCTGTTCAAATAGCAAAAGGTTTGTCTGTTGAGTATGTCTGTGAAACAGCGGTCTTTATGAATGAGCGCTATGCAGCCGAATTGCTAG
>NZ_LWGJ01001258.1:0-1674 GCF_001635845.1 Oleiphilus sp. HI0132
GGCTACGGTTCTACTCGCGCAGAATCACGTCAGCTTGTATCCCACAAGGCAATCGTTGTTAACGATCAGGTAGTGAATATCGCATCTTACCAAGTTAAAGCTGGTGATGTTGTTGCTGTTCGCGAAAAAGCTAAGAACCAATTGCGTGTTAAAAACGCTGTTGAGTTAGCAGCTAATCGCGGGGCAGTTGAGTGGATCGACGTAGATACCAATAAACTCACAGGAACTTTTAAAGCTGTTCCTGAGCGTTCAGAGCTACCTTCGGACATCAACGAGAATCTAATTGTTGAGCTTTACTCTAAGTAATCTCATCGGATACAACATAAGGTATAGGGGCATATATGCAGCGTTCAGTTAATGAATTCTTGAATCCACGAAACATTGAAGTTCAAGGTTTAAGCGCAACACATGCAAAAGTTATTCTAGAGCCATTAGAGCGAGGCTTCGGCCATACGCTTGGCAGCGCATTAAGAAGAATTCTTTTGTCATCAATGCCGGGTTGTGCAGTTGTAGAAGCAGAAATCGAAGGTGTATTGCACGAGTACAGCGCAATCGAAGGTGTTCAAGAGGATGTTATTGAGATCCTTTTGAACCTTAAAGGTTTGGCTATAAACATGCACTCACGCGATGAAGCTAGTTTGACGCTTACTAAGAAGGGGCCAGGCCCAGTCTTGGCTAGTGACATTCAGTTGGATCATGACGTTGAAATCATGAATCCGGATCATGTTATTTGCAACCTTAGCGACAATGGTGATATCACTATGACGCTACGTGTTGGTCGCGGTCGTGGCTATGAGCCAGCTGACCAGCGTGGTAATAATGATGATGAAACACGCGCAATCGGTCGTTTGCAGTTGGATGCGTCATATAGTCCGGTTTCGCGAGTTGCATACTCTGTTGAGAATGCGCGAGTTGAGCAGCGTACTGACCTGGATAAGCTTGTAATTGATCTTGAAACTAACGGTACGATTGATCCTGAGGATTCAATCCGCCGTGCAGCTACAATTCTTCAGCAACAACTTGCTGTATTCGTTGATTTCGATAACGAAAAAGAAGTAGTTCAAGAAGAGGAAGAGGAAGAAGTCGATCCAATCCTGCTTCGTCCAGTAGATGATCTAGAGCTAACCGTTCGTTCTGCGAATTGTTTGAAAGCAGAGAATATTTACTACATTGGTGACCTAATTCAACGTACTGAGGTTGAACTGCTAAAAACGCCTAATTTGGGTAAGAAGTCTCTTACTGAAATTAAGGATGTACTAGCATCTCGTGGTCTTTCATTAGGTATGCGTCTTGAAAACTGGCCTCCAGCTAGTTTGAAAGGTGATGACCGAGTACTGGGTGGCTAAGTCATCCTCGGTTTGAATAGGTAAGGAATTATAAAATGCGTCATCGTAAAAGTGGTCGTAAACTTAATAGAAATAGCTCGCACAGAAAAGCCATGTTCAAAAATATGGCAGCTTCTCTTGTTGAGCATGAGTTAATCAAAACAACTTTGCCAAAAGCTAAAGAGCTACGTCGTGTAGCTGAGCCTTTGATTACGTTAGCGAAGAACGATACAGTTGCAAATCGCCGTTTGGCTTTTGCTCGTACTCGTGACAATGCTGTTGTAGCGAAATTGTTTAATGAGCTTGGTCCTCGTTACCAAGATCGCCCAGGTGGTTATATCCGCATTCT
>NZ_LWGJ01001259.1:0-4162 GCF_001635845.1 Oleiphilus sp. HI0132
TTATTTTTGTAATGCTTAAATGGATCAGTACAAGGAATTATTTGCTAATTCAATACGTTAATTGTCCGGTTTAGAACATGAAAGGATATTAAATATGCCTATCGTTTATACAATCACCTTGTTATGTATCTTCTTAGTTGGGTGTGGCAATGACCAGCACAACCACCCAGACCTAGCGTCAGGAAAAGACCTATTCGAACACCATTGCTCTGAGTGTCATAACTCAACAGGCTTAGGAAAATTTCTAAGGGCTGTTCCGCCTAATAAGGGCACTAAACTAAGTGCTTGGCAGGTATCTCATAAAGTTAGGGTGGGAAGTGATGCTAGTAAGATGACGACTTTCGAGAATATGAGTGTAGAAGAGTCAATGAAGATCTCCGCATACTTAAAAGGTCTGTAGCCAGATATATCGAGACCTAAAAAGGTCTTTAGGTGGTTGCGAGCATTGAACTATTGCTCAAACTGACTGTTTTGTCCTTATCTAAGCAAGCTCGTTGAGCGTCTTAAGTGCTGAGCAATGAGACCCAAACAAACAATAATACTAAGATGAAACAAGCCGATGCGTCAGCAAACCATAGCGTTTTCGTTTTTGTCCTGACATTTGATCAATATCGACCACGACAAAGCCGTCAACGCAATCACTAAAGTCCGAGTCGATATTGAAGCCTAAAAAGCGCGTCCCGCCTGGTTCTGACAATTCTGCATACTGTTTGTATAAAACAGGAACAGCGAAGCCAAGATACCTTAGCTGTTTCTTGAGCTTAATGAAGCCTTCCTTTAGATCTAAACCTTCAAAAAATTGATCTAGGTGCTTTTTTGAAGCCTCACTTAGCTGGTATGGGTGATGACAGACTAGATACTTTGTCTCAGTTCCATAGTAGTGCTGATAGAAATAGATAAGTAAGTCTTTAGCTGGTGCAGATAAGGTATTGCTAATACTTACTGCGCCGAACAAGTAACGGTATTGAGGGTGTAGCCTAAGAAAGGCTGCGATGCCATACCACAAATATTCCAGGCTTTTGGAACCCCAGTATTGTGGCTGAACAAAACTTCGGCCCAGCTCCAACCCATGCTCTAGAATGCTACGCGATGCTGGTAAGTAGTCGAATAAGCTCGCAGTATAAAGAGGAGAATTAACAATCAGCCGATCAGAATCTTCCTGTACATCGAGCTGATCAGTACCTCTTAGGCGATACGCGCCGACCACCTCACCTTGCTCTTCATCCCAAAGGACGATGTGCATATAGTGGGCATCGTACTCATCGAGATCACGTTCACGCCCTGTTCCTTCGCCCACCAAGCGGAAGGACTCTTCTCGCAAACGGCCAATTTCATTCATTAGCACCGAAGATTGGCGGTGATGATAAAGCAATATTTTCTTGGCATCCTGGGTTTCACCCAGAAGCTCGCAGTTGGCAATATCGGCTCTCAAACGGTCACGGCACTCTTTTGGCGCTATCTCAGCAACAACACCTTCAGTGCTTTTCGAGTTATCGTGCCCTGACATACATACAAACCTTGTTTTAGCTATTATTGCTTCTTATGAAGACTCTATGTATTTAAGCAATACGTCGGTAGAGCAAATCCCAAACACCATGCCCTAAACGCTGACCGCGCTTTTCAAACTTAGTTAAGGGGCGGTTTTCAGGGCGTTCAGAGTATTGCCCGGCTCCGGCCACGTTTTCATAGCCTGGCGCGGCTTCCATCACTTCCATCATATGTTCTGCGTAAGGCTCCCAGTCTGTTGCCATATGGAAGACACCTCCGATTTCAAGCTTTGACCTGATTCGCTCAGCAAACTCGCTCTGTACAAGGCGACGTTTATTATGGCGTGCTTTATGCCATGGGTCGGGAAAGAAAAGCTGTAGGCGACTAACGGAATCATCAGCAATATTCCGTGCCAGCACTTCGTTGGCGTCGGCGCAGAATACTCGTAAGTTTTCCAAGCCTAGATCACCCGCCTGATTTAGGAGCGCACCAACTCCGGGACGATGAACTTCAATCCCCAAATAGTTCTCATTAGGCGCCTGATGAGCCATTTCACTTAGTGATGCACCCATGCCAAAACCAATTTCTACCACTAAAGGTTGCGCAAGAGGAAAACTCTCACGAACATCAGAAGGCGCTTTCGCTAACTCCAAGCCCATCGTTGACCAACACTCTTCAAAGCCTCTTTGCTGGCCTGCGGTCATCCTTCCACTGCGAACAACGAAGCTTCTAATCGGCCTTTTCTTGAGGTTAGCCACTTCAATTTTAGGACCTTTGGTATTCGTCTCTTTTGAGTCAGTTTCGTCCGTCTGTGCGGAATCCTGATGTTCTTCGGTCATTATGTTGAGCCTTGTTACGTCAGTGCAAATGCAGTTTATTAAAGAAGCTTAGTATTGATTAAAAAGCGCGCATAATAGGACTGCATGGAGCAAAGATCAAGGTATCTCAAGCCGCTTTAGCTAGAAAAGCTAGACGACTCAACAAAAGCCCTGATTTCATCTCGCACACGCCTATAACTCTCCAACTCATCTTCCTGATTAGCAGCTAGTTTCGCTAACGATGGCGGGTCATCAAAAGGAACATGCTTAATCTCTTTGAACTCCGATAAGTTTGGGCAATGTTCAGCAGCATGACCGCAAACTGTCACGATCAAATCGAACTGTTGCGCTTCGAGCTCTTCAATATGCTTAGAATAATGTTTGCTCATATCTACCCCAAGTTCCCCCATCACTGAAACAGCATTAGGGTTCATACCGTGGGTTTCTATGCCTGCAGAGTATGCTTGCCACTCTTTATTTCTGATCGTATTTACCCAGGCTTCGGCCATTTGGCTTCGACAAGAGTTACCGGTACACAGAAAAAGGACTTTTTTGGGTGCCTGAGACATCTCGGTTTAGTCTTCCTTTTGTAAGGGGATGAATGCTAATAGACCACGTAAATCTGAAAAGATTCATCAAGTATTATTATTTTTTTGAACCAAGTTACATTTCCATTGTCTGAACTTACGACAGCAAGGCTAAATGTTGTGAAAGGACTGCTATGTAAGTAATTCTTGGCATGCGATAGCATGTTATAACGAATCATTACAAATATAGCTCACTTTTTAACCACATTACGGAAATTTTAGTCTTATACTGTTATTACAGATCACGAAGAAGCGATCGTGATTCTGTCTTCCTTGAAGAAACCCCTATTATAGGAGCCCTAAACAGGCTCCTCTTTTTTTGTCCCAAATTATTACTCTTTAATCTAACTGGAAGAGTTTTGGACGCACCATTTTCTTATAATCACTTGGCGTCAGCCCTACCTTGGTTTTAAACACCCGAGAAAAGTAAGCCGTATCTTTATAGCCAACGTTTTCAGCCACATCCTGAATGCTTAGATCGGTTGATTTCAATAAGTCACGGCCATTTTCAATGCGTAAGTCCTGAAGGTACTGATTCGGTGTCATGCCTAATGCTTGCCTGAAACGACGTGTAAACGTTCGTACTGGCATGCCTGCTCTTTCGGCCATCTGGGGAATATCAATATCTTCATGACACGAGGACTTTAACCACGCCTGAATCTCGATAATATCTTCATCTGCATGCGCGGCTCGTCCGACTGAAAACATAGGCAAGTCGTAGCTGCTGCCTACTTCATGGGCAAAATGGCGCTCCGCTAACTGACGTTTTTCCAAACCAAAGGCCTGGCCAATCAAGTGAAAGACCAAGTCTGACAGCGCGTTGATACTGCCAGCACAATAAATTCGGTTACCATAAGTAATGAAGTGCTGGCGTTTTAGTTCAACGTGAGGGTAACGCTTTTCAAATTTATCAAAAAAGAACCAGTGAGTCGTAGCAGGGGTCTTGTCTAAAAGGCCTGCTTCTGCCAAGAAATAGGCACCGGCCCCTGTGGCAATAAAGTTAGTCCCTTCCTCATAGCGCTGCCTTAACATCTCTGGCAACTTGGGATAACGTTTCAATAAATGTACCGGATCTCTCCAATTTGGTGGAATAAAGATCCAGTCCATATGACCAAGAGATTCAATACGCTCTTCGATATTTAAAGGAATATCGCCAGCAACCTGAGGCTGTTTATCTTCGAGCTTAACCATATGCAGCTCAAGCGGCCTGGATTCCCGCGCCATGCGCGCCATTGCATTAGCGGCCTTCAGAATTTCATAGGGCCTGGT
>NZ_LWGJ01001260.1:0-5188 GCF_001635845.1 Oleiphilus sp. HI0132
CTAGAGTAAACGTTTACGTAATTATCTTGATGCTTACGCTCTTTTTGGCCATCAAAAAGCCCCGTGCATAGGTATATCAGGTCGGTATCTAGAATTTCACACAGAGCAATCAGCTTATTAATGTCTGTTGGAACAGAATTTGTTTTAGTCGGGTTCTCCCAATCGATATAGACCCGTCGTGAAACGCCAATCGCCTCAGCAAGTTCTTGCTGCTTTAATGGTGTGCCTCTTTTTAGACCGTAGGCATTCCTTAGTTCTTTTAATCTTCGGGCAAAATGAGCTTTTATGAGTGGGAATTTAGTTTCGTGAAGCATTTTAGGGTACCGAGATTAACAATTCGTAACATTTTTGTTTACAGTGTAATGTGAGCTCTGGTTCACTTTTGTTGACTGATGAAAAAATTAAAGTGCTATATATTGCACAATGATCTAATTTTGTTTTTGACGCAAGCTTTGTTTTGAGGCGCGATAAATTTGGTGGAAGAGGCTTGAACTAATGTGGGGCAGTTCTTCGGAAAGCAGGGTGCTGTATAGGCGTATATGCTGATTGATATATAAGCCCAATTAAGTTCAGTGGGCTTATATATCAATTTAGGAGTCAGCTTGATTTAACGTTTTTTAAGGCGTGATAGAAGGCGGCGAGAATTTCTTTTGTTCGGTGTATTGTTTGAATCAAGGCCTGCTTGGTTTTTACTTATGTGTGCTTTTTTTTGCTTTTCGATAGCGCTCATGGACTCAGGTTCATTTGTTTTTTGAGGAGGTTTGGAAACCGGCTTCCTTGCTTTTACTGCTTTGCTTGAATTAGCTTTTCTGATTATCTTTTGTTTTCTTATCTCGGCTTCGATCAGTGCGATATCTTTTAGAAGAGCTTTTTCATGATCAGGTGTCTTTCGTTTAGTGACTCTTTTTTTTACTTTGGGTTCTTTATCGGTTAGTAATTTACTTACCCACTTCTCATCAAACTCAGGGGGAAATTGCTCCTCAAGATGGGCTGCAATCTTTTTGTTGAGTGTTGACATATCCGTTCTCCTGTCATTGTTCAGCCTCGACTCGCTCGTAAGGTACCGGAAATGTATATGGCGTCCTATAGGCGAGCGAATGCAGTGGGAGGCTGATAGTCCCTAGAAAATTACGTATGATGCTGAAGGATTGTATCGCGGAGTATATGGTGGCCAAGGTTTCTAGCAAGGTCGCATAGAGGGTTGGCTTTCACGTCCGTGTTGTAGTTTTAGTAGTATCGATGGCTTCCAAGCGCGAGGGATAATAGGCGCATCTTAACAGGGGGTCAATAGTGCAATCGTGATTCTTTCATAGTGTTAAGTTTATAGAAAAAAGCTGAGCGATAAATTAATTACTCTTTCGTGATACTTTCGTGAGGAATGTAGCTGAGCCTATGCGTAACAATGTTTCCACCAAAACAACATAAATGTTTTCCGGAGGAAACTGACATGAAAAAAACTCACTCAAGTATCAAAAAAATTGCGCTGGGGCTTTTACTTCCAGCTTTTAGTGCTCCTTTTGTGCAAGCCGCAGAAGTGGATGTCACTATCGAAAACCTGACCAGAGGAATATTCTTTACGCCCTTGGCTGTTACAGCTCACCCTGAAGGTTCGTCGTTATTTGAACTTGGAAGCGTGGCATCAGATGATTTGCAGGCAATGGCAGAAGGTGGTGATTTAAGCGGAATTGAAGCCAGTTTAGATGCGCTAGGCGCTGTGCAATCCAATAACCCTGCCTCGGGACTTCTTGAACCCGGATCAATGACTTCTACAAGCTTGAATACCGATGGCACAAGCAATGTTCTGCTTAGTGTTGTAGGTATGATCTTGCCTAGTAATGATGGCTTTATTGCTCTGAATGGAATCGAGATACCCAGTGAATCCGGAACCTATACATACTATGCCAAAGCCTATGATGCAGGTACAGAAGCCAATGACGAAGTGGTGGGTAGTGGTGCGGTAGGCGAGGCCGGTTTTCCTGCTCCTGGGCTGGTTGCAGCGACCCTAGGTGAAAATGGTACTGGTATTGTTGCCACTGCTGAAGGTTATGTTCATATCCATCGTGGTGCTTTGGGGGATCTGGATGCTGATGGAGGTGTTTCAGATTTAGATAGTACTACTCACAGATGGTTGAACCCAATTGCCAAGATTACTGTAACGGTAAGCGAATACAGGGCAGAGCTATGAACGGTTATTTTTCTATCAATAAGAAGTTGATGAGTGGAGCCCTGCTGGCCTCATCGCTAATTCTATCCGCGTGTTCTGATAACGACTCTAAGCAGGATGACATGCTTGAGTTTGAAGTTACAGTGAGCAACTTGACGGCTGGTCAGCCTTTATCGCCTGCTGCAGTTTTATTGCACGATTCCCAATGGAAGAGTTTTCAGACGGGTCATAGGGCGAGTGATGAACTCGAGTTACTAGCTGAAGGGGGAGACAACAGCCTGTTCTTATCCTCATCGCTTGACGATTCTTACGTTTATCTTGCTGAGTCTGGTGCTGGAATTATAGCGCCAGGAGAGTATGAGTCGTTTCAGGTTCAAACTTCTGAAAAATACTTGGGAACTTTATCACTGAGTGTTGTGTCTATGTTGGTTAACTCGAATGATGCTATTGCAGCTTTAAACGGTAAAGCAATTAGCGCACTAGAGATTGACGAGAGTATGAGTTTTGAATTGCTGACCTATGATACGGGCACTGAAGCGAACACCGAGACAGCAGACACAATTCCCGGGCCTGCAGCACAAGGTGGCGATCGTGAAGGGTTCAATGTTGCTCGTGATGATGTTCGGGACGCAGTATATCTGCACCCAGGTGTTGTGACTCAGGACGACGGTTTATCAAGCTCAACCTTAGGTGAGGTTCACCGTTGGGATAACCCGGCTGTGGGTGTTCGCGTGGAACGTATTCGTTAGCGCACGTTGTTTGAGGGCTTTTGAATGTTGTTATTCTTAAGCTTAGTAGCCTCAGCTCTGCTCCTCGTTTTTATGGTCTCAAACAGGCTTATGATGAATGCTAGGGAGCAGAGTATGAACCTTCATATGGAGAGTAAAAGTTTACAAGCGGTTGATGTTCTTTCTGACCTTGATAGAAAGCGTTTTCTGATTGTGGAAGATGACCCCGATATCGCAGACCTTATGTCGCTTCACCTTCGAGACTTAAACGCCGATATTTTAGTTGTTAGTGATGGCGTTGAGGGTTTTCAGCGAGCGAGATCAGAGCAGTGGAACGCCATTATTTTAGACTTACAACTGCCAGGCATAGACGGTTTGGAGCTATGTAGAATGCTTCGAGTCTCACAAATTTATGTGCCGCTGATGATGGTGACTTCCCGTTCAACTGAGTTGGATAGAGTCTTAGGTCTAGAGATTGGTGCTGATGATTACTTAGTTAAGCCTTTTAGTGTGGCCGAACTAAAGGCAAGAGTAAAAGCATTGCTTAGACGGTCTGCCCAGAGTGAGAAACCAAGACCTGAAGCGAGTGTATTGAGCTATCTTAGCCTTTCTTTAGATTCCTCTTCTAGAAAAGCAAAATTAGCTGAAAAGACGCTAGATCTAACAGCGAAAGAATTCGATTTACTTTGGTTCTTTGCATCTCATGTGGGAAAGGTCTTTAAACGTAGTGAGCTTCTTGACAAGGTTTGGGGTTATGGTCACGAAGGTTATGAGCATACCGTTAACTCTCATATAAATCGCTTGCGATCAAAACTGGAATCGGATTCTTCAAACCCTGTATATATTAATACAATTTGGGGGGTGGGTTATCGTTTTGGAGAGTAAGAACATTGAAAAGGGTGCGATGAGACGAAAGCTGCCGTTTTATACAAAGCTGGCTGTCACCATATCTATCATCGGTATTTTTGTGACAGGGATGTTCTTTGTCTTAGCGCTATGGAGCAGTGATAAATATCATCAAGAAGTTACCCAGCGGCTCCATCGTGACTTGGCACCGTACATACTGGATCATTTATCTGAGCCTTTGTTTTTAGACAAAGCAGAGCGAGAAAATGGCAGCCTTAATATCAATAAAAAGGCACTTAAGGGGATCGCAATCAATACCATGATGATCAATCCAAGTGTTGAAGTTTATTTGTTGGATAATAATGGTCAAGTATTAGGGCATGCGCTACCCGACGCCTCAATCGATAAAGGTCAGGTCAATGTACGGGCAATAGACTCATGGCTAAAGGGTGAGGGGAATGAGGCAGTCTTGGGGAGTAATCCAAGAGAGCCTGATAAACTCAATATATTCTCTGCCGCGCCTGTCTTCTTTCAGGGTAAGCAGAAAGGCTTTCTGTATATCGTGCTCGCTAGTCATGAGTCTGCCTCGATAGCCGAATCACTGCAAAGCAGCCATATCATTCGCATTGTCTTAGGAGCGATGTGCGCAATATCGCTATTCTTCGTTTTCTCAGCTTTGTTATCTTTCAAGCGAATTACTAGCCCACTGAGGAAGCTGGCTCAGGAAATTCGAACTTATCGTGAGGCTGAGCTAGGCACAAGTGATGCTTGGGAATTAAGGAGTAACAGTGATGAAATTGAAGTTTTATCGAGTTCCTTTTCGCTTATGCGCCAACGAATACAAAGCCAGTTTGATCAACTCGCTGAAAGTGATCGCTTAAGAAGGGAGTTAATATCTAATGTCTCTCACGACTTAAGAACGCCATTGGCAGCCATGCAGGGCTATTTGGAAACACTCATTATCAAGTCCGAGACGCTAGACTCTGCTAAGCAGAGAAAATATTTGGAAGTGGCGCATCGTCATAGCAAGCGTTTAAGGGATTTAGTTAGTCAATTATTTGAATTATCTAAACTAGAAGCGGGGAGGGTTCAGCCACAATACGAGATATTCTCCTTGACTGAGCTTGTTTACGATGTGCGACAAGACTATGAATTACGAGCGCAAGAAAAGGGGCTTGAATTGATCGCAAAAGTGCCTGATGAGAATGTTTTGGTGAATGCCGATATTTCTCTTATGCAGAGGGTGCTCCAGAACCTGATTGATAATGCTATCTCTCACAGTAAAGAAAGTGGTGAAGTTACCTTGTCACTGAAGTTAGAAGGACGCGGCGTTCAAGTCGGTGTTTTTGATACTGGCCGTGGCATCGCTGCCGAAGATATCCCTTATGTTTTTGAGCGTTTCTACCAGTCTACGTCAGAAGTAAATCCTGAGCTTAGGAAAGACGGCGCT
>NZ_LWGJ01001261.1:0-1327 GCF_001635845.1 Oleiphilus sp. HI0132
GCCATCCATATGGTAATTGATGCCGGCTTCTAACAACGCGAGCTCAATGCCCACCGTCTGACTCCAAACTCGCGTGAGAATTGCATACTGAGACAAATCCTGAGAAGGGGTGCCTGAGAGGATATCAATCACTGTCTTGGGGTCATCTTTAGACTTGTGTACTTCTACCCGGGTAGAGGGGTTTGACTCATGTGATTTGCAAAGCAGTGCTTGTCGCCCTGAGTTGTGGGAAATCAGGTGGTTCGCTAATAAAGAAACGCAATGCCCATAGCGGAATGAGTAGCTCAAATTGAGCTTCTGCGTCCCTGGAAACTGTTGGGAAAAGCCGTTAATGATGTATTCGGGTTTTGCGCCGCGGAACTCGTATATCGTCTGATCAGGGTCGCCAACGACGGTCACTTTGGCGCGGTCCCCTGCGATATAGCTTAACAGTGCGTGCTGAAGGTCGTTGGTGTCCTGGTATTCATCGACCAGCACAATATCCATCTTGTTGCTAACAAGCTTTTCTAAAGAGGGATTTTGCTGAATAGCGATCACGGTATCGTAAAGCATATCCGTGTAGCTGATTCTGGCGTTGTGTTTTCGCCAGCTTTCGAAGACATCAAACAATTGAGGAAGAAAGCCGAACTTATCGCTCAAATCAAGATCATAGAGGGTTTGTTGAGGTGACAGCAGGCCATTTTTAACGGATTCGATAAACTGGTGGCCTGCTTCAACGTAATCTTTCTTATTACGTTTGGCATCTTTAAGGGCTTCGGAATCAAGTATTTGATTTAGCATTCGCCAGATATGAAAGTCGATCTCCTTATCACTGAGGATTTGTTTATTAAATGGTCGCAGTTGCCCTTCTTGAATAAAACGTTGGTATAGCCGATAACCCATCGCATGAAAGGTTCGCACCTCGGGAAGGCGGCTATGGTGGTTACCGATCTGTCTTAGTTTGGCGGCAAAGTCGGTCTTTGCTGCTTTGTTGAACATTAGGATGAGAATTCGCCGTGCATCATGGCCCTGGCTCAATAGATATACTATCCGATGAGCTAGGGTCGTTGTTTTACCGCTGCCTGCGACAGCAGTGACCACATAATGAGCAAGGGGTGATTCTACAACCTTAATTTGCTCGGGGGTCAGGGTGATATCTTGGCTTGGATGCATGCAGTGAATACTTGTTAGCGGTGACTTATTTTGGTGGTAATTGATACAAATAAAGTGATTGCCAGGCAGTGCTTTACTGGGGCTTCAAATTACATGACAATGGCGCCTTGGTGTAGCGTAGAGTTAACTTAAGACTCTCTCTCAACTCAACAACTAAGAACTGACTATATGTACT
>NZ_LWGJ01001262.1:0-1240 GCF_001635845.1 Oleiphilus sp. HI0132
ATTAGCGCTGGTATTGAGAATACCAATTATTTTCTAGATACCTACCCAAAAAGCGGGGGCGAAGAAGCGGATAAAGGCGCCGTGAGGTATGTTCTTACTCTTTTCGAGAGCATGGAAAAAAACACTTTACCCTTTTTCAATGAGCTGACGACGCACCTGGCCCGAGAAGGTTTTAAAGTTCCTGCGCCAGTATTGACTAAGCAAGGCGAAGCAATTTTCGAACTTGAGCAAAAGCCTGGAATGATCGTTCAATGCTTGTCTGGTAAGGCAGTGGGCAAACCCAAGGTTACACAGTGTGAGGCGATGGCTGAATATCTGGCAAGTATGCACCTGGCTTTAAGGGACTTTCCAAGAAGTCGCCCTTTAGCGCGAGATAGCGATTGGATGTTGGCGCAGAAGGCGCTTTTGCAACAGAGTGCTATGCCAGAAGAAGACTTTGACTTACTAGAGCAGTCAATATTCAGATATAGCAATGAATATGGAAGTGCCACCCAAGACTGCCCTCAGGGTATCGTTCATGGCGACTTATTTCGTGACAATGTCTTGTTTCGGCGGGATGAGGTTTCAGGGGTCATTGATTTCTATCATGCCTGTCAGGCTACCTTGTTATTTGACTTGGCGGTGATGGCGAATGATTGGGCGTGGAATGCATCGAAAGGAGATTATGATGAGGGCTTGCTGAGAGCAATAACTCAGGCTTATCAGTCGCATCGACCCTGGACTGACAGGGAACGAGAGGTTTGGCCCAGGTGTCTTGAGCTTGGCGCCTTAAGGTTCTGGATTAGCCGTTTGGTTAGTTACTATCTGCCAGGTTATCAGCAACATTCTGTAGAGGGTGATACCGCCAAAAACCCGGATGAAATGAAGGCTATTTTACTTCGAGCGCAAGCGCTATAAGTAAAATAGCTAATTTCTTTACCGTATATCCTACTCAAACAAAGCATTAATGTTGGTGTTGAAACTAATATCAACCAGGTTCCAACCTTCTTGAGGCTGGTAGTAATTTAGTTCCCAAACTAAGGCGGCTGAAGGGTACTTCAGCAAATAGCTTATTTTATAGAAATGCTCCCCGACCGACTCTTGCTTCAAAAGTGCAAAGGAAAGCGGCTTGCCCTGACGTGCTTCAAGCATCTTCATATCGTGGGAGATCTTTTTGCCACGTTCCTCAAACTGCTCAGGACTGACGCCAATATAAGCAGACATAAGCGAATAAGCGCTGTCATATTCCGCTTGAACGACT
>NZ_LWGJ01001263.1:0-4120 GCF_001635845.1 Oleiphilus sp. HI0132
GTTAAAACTACCAAATTAGTTAGGTTAAAACGTTTAAAACCAAACATCGCTTAAATTACTCCGTATTAAAGATACAGCTAGATTACAGAAACAAATTGTAACAAAAGTTGACACAATAGTTACTGAGTGAGATTCACTAGTTGTTGGTAATGAGGCGTTCATCACCTTTATTAACTAACTTTTAGGATTTATTTCGGAACTAATTTACAAGCTATTCAATAGCGTTGAATTACTTTCAAATCTAATAAAGCTATTAAACAATTATTTGAGGTAAAAAGGTGACGTTTATTTTCTGCCGGTTATTGCGAAGAAATGCTTTGGTTAGTTTCACGCCCTGAGTTAGTCGCGCTTTACCTCCATTCCAAAAGGCTGCTTTTGCCCAACTTTATGCAAATCTGGCCGTGTTGATAAAAATTAGTTATACGTTTCTTAGCTATCATTATTGATAGCTGATTTCTAGCCATCCTAAATGATTGAAAAAGGTCGAGAGCAATCGGTTTTTCTATATGCAAATTGGGTTAGCTTTGAGCTCCTTTGCCAGTGGTATTTAGTGCAACCAAAAAGGAACGCTTTCAACAAAAAGTCATAGGTATTCCAGCATTCTTAAAATGATCGCTTTTGCTCACCTTCGTTAGTTATCTCAATTTTTAATCTGGCTAAATTATCCTGAAAGAAGTCAGCAGCCTTATGTCTCGTTTGCGGACTTTGCTGTTGTTTGACTATGTCGTGATTTGAAACTCAAACTGTAAGGTCGGGTTTGAGCCGATACAGATAAGCATTATTCCTCTGTACAGCAAAGCGCTCCGTGCTTAAGGGGCTTAATCTTTCAAGACCAAAACCCCAAAAACGAATCCACCACAGAGGCTTATTAAATAGATTCTGTTTATTCGTACTTACAAAGATAAGCGGTATCTGTAGGAACTTGCAGGTCGAAGGACTGATTTGCTTCAACGGTAAAAGTCTCTCCGTCTTTAAATGAAACAAATTCTTCTGAGCCTGGTAGTTTTACAATTAGTTCGCCACTGACAACTGTCATGTATTCTTTCTGGCTGGTACCGAAGGTATATTCACCTGCTTTCATAACGCCTACTGTTGCTGGCAGAGTAGTGCTTTCAAAGGCAATCGATTTAACCTTGCCATCAAAATATTCGTTAACTTCTAGCATTGTAGCTCTCCTGTAATTACTATTTTGCGTAAATTCAAATCAATGGGCGGCATTATACGCATAATCGATGGCAGGGTATTCATTTTTGAAAGTACAAAGTATGATTTTTACTGGTAAACTGCCTAGCTCGTTATAAGTAATAATAAAAACTGGATATCTAAGAAATGCTTAAGAAGACTCGAACAAAAATCTTACTACTTATTTTAGTACTGGTGATATTTCACGCCGCGGGTATCGCTAAGGATGCAGGGGTCTTCCGTAGTGTTGAAGAAAGTCAGCCTTTTGGGCAGTGTGAAAAGCTAGCAGGTCCTATTGGAGCAGAGGATATCACGGTCGATCGAGTGCAAAAGCTGGCTTATATTTCAGCCGATGACCGTCGCCAGGCTTTTTTGGATAAAGACTTAAAGTCCTATGAAAACGGTGGTATTTGGACTCTGGATCTCAGTGATCCAAACTCGAAACCAAAGCAGTTGATGGTCAAAATGAAAGGGGCTTTTCATCCTCATGGAATTGCTCTGCGCTTTGAACAACAAGATGGCGTTCAGGGAAAGGCGATAGAGCTCTATGCGGTAAATCATCTTGATATGCAGACACATGAGATTGATGTATTTAGCATTCTTCCTGATGGTAACTTAAAGCTACGCCGACGTATTCCATTTCCAGAGTTAATCTCGCCTAATGATATCGCTGTTGTGGGGAAAGACCGTTTCTTTGTATCAAACGATCATGGCAACCCGCGTCATAGCGTGATGGAGATTGTAGAGGACTATGCCGGGCTGGCGTTGTCTTCGCTGGTATATTTTGATGGAGAGCAGGGGCATACAGTGATCGATGGCCTTCGTTATACGAATGGGGTGACTTTGTCTGCAGACCAGAAAACCCTGTTTGTAGCTGAAACCACAGCGAATCAAGTGTCTCGCTATATGAAAGGACAGGATATGCTGTCCTGGCACTTAATTGATACGGTTTACATCCCCATGGCTGTTGATAATCTTGAGTGGTTGGATGATCAACACCTGCTCACAGCCGGTCATCCGAAAGTCTTTGAGTTTACGGCTCATATGCATGATGAAAGCCACCTTTCTCCATCTCAAGCATTTAAAATAGATGTGTCTGGTGAAAAGATGCAGGCCGAGTCGATTTACTATGATAGTGGCGAGCTGATTTCAGGCACGAGTGTGGCAAGTATGTATGAAGATCAATTACTACTTGGTGCTGTATTTGAGCCCTTTGCCCTTAGATGTGCAAAGCCGGCAGAGGCAGAGAAACAAAGCGTGGCTGTAGAATAGCGTCGAATTCCAGCTTGATGTAAGGCTACTGAGTTCCCGCTTTGTCAGTGCTTTTAACTTTACGACGTGCCAAACCTAGACCAATTAAACCGATACTTATCAATGATAGTGTCGTTGGTTCTGGGATTTCGGTAACTATTGGGTTTGCATGAGCTTGTATGGTGATCAAGCTAAATAGAACTAGCGCGACCGCGCGACTTATATGTTTCATTTTACCTTCCTTAGTAATTTTTCCTTTACTGGTGAGACGATATAAAGGAGCTTTCAGTGAGATGGAATGGCAGTCTATCTATAGAATGTGACTAATAGATGAAGCCCTCACTAGATTTCGGGCGCGAGTGTAGCGCAGATTTAGCTCAAGTGCGATTGAAAGTTAGGATAAAAGCTGTAACACAGCGCCACGTTGACTATTCGCTTGTCCTTGTACGGCGATCTGTACCTGATCTCTTATTTGGCTCGCAGCTAGGTCTGAGGCCACCTGAGCATAGTCAGTGTCACTGATTCGGCTCCTCGCTTCAGCCGTATTAACTTTGGATATGGCGATATTATCGATCGAACTCTCGACTCGATTGCTAACGGCACCAAGTTCTGATTGGCGGGATAGTACTAGCTCAGATGCTTGGTTTAAGGTTTCTAATGACTTGCTAGCTTGCTCAGCTGAACTTAAGTCTACGTCTTCAAAGCCTAATTCTTTGATCTCTTTGGCTAAGTCTTTGCCTTCGAGTTGAATGCTCTTTCCTGGTTGATCCAGTTGAATATTGAAGTCTTGTTCACCACTGAGTAGGGCCTTGCCATTGAAGTTAGTGTTTTCGAGAATGCTATTTGAGTCTTCAATCAAGAGATTTGCTTCTTCTTGCAAGGCTTGTCGGTCTTGTGTGGATAGCGCACCGTTACCAGCTTGAATCGTCAACTCTTGTATACGACCAATGTTATCGTTAAGGCTTTTCAGTGCTCCGTCGGCAACCTGAATTGCGGAAATGGAGTCATTGGCGTTACGGATGCCTGCATCAAAAGCACCTAGTTGGCTATTCAAGCGTTCAGATATTGCTGCGCCTGCTGCATCATCAGCTGCGCTATTAATCCGGCTTCCTGAACTGAGCTGCTGCAGTTGTCTATCAGTTTGGGACGCACTGGAAAGGCTTTGAGGGCTGCCAATGCCGCCGTTGAGTGAAATAGTCATGATGATTGCTCCCGCCGAGATAGCTATTTTTTAATGATAGCGCGGGAAGTCGAGCAGGTCATTTATTAAACAGTAACGCTTGGTAACCAGCGCTACTGTTTAGGGTACTATTTTATGTCATATTTTTGCGAGTGACGTAATGATGCCTAACTGTTTCGTTAAAAGCTTCGACATAGGTAGGGTGAAATTGCGTGCCACTTTCGCCATTAATGAGTGTGACAGCACTGAACAGAGACTTCTTGTAGCTTCTATCTGCACGTTCGTTGGTTACTGCATAGAAGGTGTCCGCCAAAGCGATTAACATAGCACCACGGTGTATTTGTTCGTTTGCCAAATTCTTTGGGTAGCCTTTACCATCATATCGCTCATGGTGTTGAGCAACCATCGTGGCGGCTTCTGTCCAACCTTCCATACGACTTAGAAATTCTGAGCCCATCTCTATATGGCCGCGAATAGTACGAAATTCCTGGTCGCTTAGTTTGCTAG
>NZ_LWGJ01001264.1:0-32115 GCF_001635845.1 Oleiphilus sp. HI0132
GAGTAGTTGTGTGAGCAGCCCGATTTCAGATTTAAGCCCAAAAGCGCAAGCTATTGCGAAATATATTGATAATCTAAGCGATAACAAAATCGAAGTGCCGATGCTGCCGGATGTGGCAAACCAGGTTTTAGCTTTATCGAATGATCCAGATTCTGATGCCGCACAGTTGGCCAAACTCATACAAAGTGACCAGGCCTTGGCTGGCCATGTGATGCGCATTGCTAATTCAGCCGCATATACACCCAACGCCTCAATGGTTTCTCTGCAACAAGCTGTGGCAAGGCTCGGTCTGTCTCTGATTACAGAAATTGCTTTGGCAGCTTCTCTTAATACGAAAATATTTAAAGCGCCCACATACGAAAACCGTATTAATGAAATATGGGACCATGCTTTATGTACAGCCTTTTGGGGAAAAGAGGTTGCGCGAGTTGCCAAGAAAAATGTCGAAGCCGCCTTTCTATGCGGTTTGCTTCATAGCATTGGCAAACCGGTTATCCTTCAGACCATCTTTGACTACTCGGAATGGCATGACGTATCTATTTCATTAGATGAAGTAGGGGTAATCGAATCTGCTTATCATGTGAAATATGGCGAAGTCGTGGTCAGAAAATGGAAAATGCCCGCAATCGTTCAGGAATCTGTTCATTACTATGCTGACTATCAAAATGCCCAAAGCAATCGTGACCAAGCGATGGTGACTAATGGTGCTGCTAAGTTAGCTCAAGCAATGTTATCGGGTGAAGAAGCTGCGATAGATACAGCTTTGCAAGATACCGTATTTGCAGATCTGAATTTATATGAAGATGAATTGGAGCTTTTGAAGGAAAGACACGACATCGTGAAGAGTGGTCTGGAGGCAATTCGTTCATGAGACAAGTTGATGTAGTGATTATTGGTAGTGGTCCTGCAGGGCAAAAAGCAGCGGTACAGGCAGCCAAAGGTGGTAAGAGTGTCGCTCTTATAGAGCGGGATCAATGGTTGGGTGGTGCATGTGTACACAGAGGAACGATCCCCAGCAAGACGCTTCGTGAGAACGCCTTACGTGTTAAAAAGATGCGAGAGAATGCGGCCTTATGTCAGTTTGAATTAGCTGAAGATACCGAGATGTCGACACTGATCGACCGCTTGAATCGGGTATTGAAAGCGCACGACGGTTTTATGGTAAATCAGATTGAACGCAATAATATCGAACGTATTCACGGCCGGGCCAAGTTTGTATCGCCGAATGTTATCGAGGTAACAAAAGTGCGCGGCGAAGCTGAACAAATTGAAGCCAGTAGCTTTGTTATTGCTTCCGGCTCGATCCCTCGTAAGCCAGATAATATCCCTGTCGATCATGAAAATATTTTTGATTCTGACTCAATCCTAACAATGTTGTATTTGCCAAAGAGCCTCACTGTTCTCGGTGGTGGTGTTATCGCTAGTGAATATGCCTCTATCTTCCAGGCGCTTGGCGTTAAGGTAACAATGATTGACCGGTATCCTTTGCCTTTGGGCTTTATGGATGGTGACTTAACCTCCAAGTTTGTCGACTCATTTCAGGAAATGGGTGGCACATGGTTAGGTGAGAAGAACGTTGAAACTGTTGAGTGGGATGGCTTATCTGAAGTCATCACGCGATGCGATGACGGGACTATTGTTAGATCTGCGAAGCTTCTTTGTGCCGCTGGCCGCGTAGCAAATGTGAAGGACCTGCAGATTGCCAATGCTGGTTTGGAGTTAAATGAGTTTGGCAATATATCGGTTGATGATATGTTGCAAACCCAAGTCCCGCATATTTATGCGGCAGGCGATGTCATTGGCCCGCCATCATTGGCCTCGGCGTCAATGGAGCAGGGACGACGAGCGAGTTGTAATGCTTTAGGAATTGAAGTGGGTCCAATGAGTAAGATGATCCCCTCGGGTATCTATGGAATTCCTGAACTCTCGGCTGTTGGGATGACTGAGCAGCAAGCTAAGAAAGAGCATGGTGACGGTATTGTGATTGGTAAAGCCAATTTTGAAGAGATCTCTCGTGGTCAGATTAATGGAATACGTGATGGTATGCTGAAGATCATATGTGACCCTCAGGGCGAAAAGATTCTCGGTGTTCAGATCGTTGGCGAAGGTGCAACCGAGCTTATTCACATTGGTCAGATGGCAATGCTTTCAAATGCTGATGTCGATATCTTTGTCGAGAGCATATTTAACTTCCCGACACTAGCCGAAGCATACCGAGTTGCAGCCTTAGCAGTGATAGGCAAGCGCTCACAGCACAGTGATAAGTATTAGGACGTGAGCACAATGTTTGAAAGGAAGTTACCCGTCTTCAATTGAGTTGTTTTAGAGCAGGTAAGGAAAGTGTCACATGTACAAGTTTCGAGATCAGCTTCTACTTACTCTATTAGTTGTCGGCTTATTGCCTTCGCTGGTGATATCCTTTCAAACCTACCTTCACAGCAAGGCACAAGTTACTGAGTCTACCGTAGAAATTGCGCAGAAGAGCTTAATGCTCGTTGCTAATGGTCTTCAGTTTGAGTTTGACCATGGTGAGTCATTGGTGCAGGAATACGCTCGTTCTGCAGAGCTTTCTGGCCTTTAGTTCGAAACCTTCATGCCTTATCTAAAGCGTGAATTGACCTTCCTGAAACCTAAGTTTGAGAAGTTCATTATTGGTTTACCCAACGGACATTTCTATAACACTTCTGGTGCGAATCTGCTACAAGGAGGGATTCGAACCTTTGATGATAAATAACCAGACTCGAAGCCTAAAAATATTCGCTCTCGCGACTATTGGCAGGTGAGTATTCACCCTGAAGATCCTGATTCGCCTGAAGCCTATATTTCTAACTCGATGATCTCCTTTACGACGGGGGTTAAGCAGATTGTTATTGCGGCTCCTATTCAGGATAAAGGTAAGATAGTAAGGGGGATGTTGGGGCTGAGTATTCCCTGGGAATATATCCATGATCGGGTTCAAACCTTGGTTAAAGAAAGTTTTTCTGGTGTCCAGGGAAGTGCCAAGGTGATGCTGGTTGCGAATGACGGAACTTACTGGTATCACTGGGACGAAAATAAGATCATTCAACTATTACGTGATGATCAAGGCGACTTTGTCTTAAATGAGCAGGGTGAAAAGGCCGTCAGTAAGTACTCTATCCTAAATGAACATAACCCTAAATTAAACGCTCTTGGTAACGAGATGATCACGGGGAATGCCGGAATGAGGGCGCTTGATCTAGGAGGGGAGGCTCACCAGCCTATTCCTGGTAGTCGATATAGCATCGGTGTCGCGCTTGAAGACCACTTGATGTTAGCGCCTGTTAGAAAAACCTTAGAGAACACTTTCGTTATTTTGTTTTCGGCATTTATTCTAATTATTGCCGCCGGATTTTTCTTGGTAAAGTATTTTTCCCAGCCTGTTGCTCAGCTTCTCGACAAGATCTCCCGTTTGGCTGCTGGTGAGTCAGTCGATAGAAGCATTGTTACTAATACAGAAGAGCTCCAGGTTTTATCGAAAGCAATTTTTTCTCTTTACGATACCGTCGATACGCAGCGGAAGAAAATACGCGATAGCAAAGAGCTATTTTCACTTATTGTGCAGGGCTCGAATGACGGTATTTGGGATTGGGATATATTGGCTAATTCTCTGTATCTATCGCCTCGTTGGAAGGCGATTATTGGCTATCAGGATGATGAGCTTGAAAATGATACGAAGGCCTTTCAGAAACACGTTCACCCTGAAGATCGTCATCAAATAAATACGCTCTTTTCTGACCTTATCAAGGGAAAGGCTGACACCAGTCAGTGCCGTTTCCGAATGCTGAAAAAAGATGGCTCGTTGGTCACAATTTTGTCACGCAGTATGGCTGTTCGCGATGACAAGAAAAGAACCCTGAGAATTATTGGATCGAATACAGATATTTCTGATGTGGTCGCAAGAGAACAAGAGGTGATTGAACTTAATAAAGGCCTCGAGGGTAAGGTTTTACAGAGAACTGAAGATTTGGAAAGTGCGCTTAAAGAAGCTGAACAGGCAAACATGGCGAAGACTACATTCCTTTCCAATATGTCTCATGAAGTACGGACGCCTATGAATGGAATTATTGGCCTGACTTCACTGTGCCTCGAAACTGATTTAGATGACAAGCAGAGAGACTACTTGGAAAAAGTCATGCGATCTTCAGAAATGCTACTGAAGATTCTCAATGAAATTCTCGACTTCAATAGGATCGAATCGAATATGATTGAGTTGGAGGAAGTAGAGCTTGAATTGAGTGAGCTGGCTAGAAATATTGAGTCTCTAATGTTACCTGCTGCTGATCAGCAAGGAATCGCCTTTAAGGTAGTCTTGGATGAGGCTTTACCCGTTTATGTTAGAACGGATGAGCTTCGTTTATCGCAAGTCTTATTGAATCTATGCGGCAACGCAGTCAAGTTTACCGAAGAGGGTGAGGTGACTTTAGCGCTTAGCTGTGATGCTAAATTGGATGAAAGTGAAGGTCGGTGCGGTGTTCGGTTTTCGGTGAGTGATACCGGCATTGGTATTCACGATACGAAAGACTTGTTTATGCCTTTCAAGCAGGAAGATGCCTCTACGACCCGGAAATATGGCGGGACAGGTCTGGGGTTATCTATCAGCAAGAGATTGGTGGATTTGCTGGGAGGAGAGTTAAAGGTCGAAAGCCAAGTGGGCAGTGGCTCTACTTTTGAATTTACCTTGGATCTTCCTGTTGTTAAGGAAGCAAAGCTTGAGGTGAAAACAGTACTCGGCAAAGAGACAGAAAGATTGTTGAGAAAAGTTAAGGCGCCTGCTGATGTATGCGTGCTTTTGGTTGAAGATAATAAAATTAACCAAATGATCGCTGAAGAAATTCTTAAGAAAGCGGGTTATCAGGTTGAGATAGCGGATAATGGTGAAGAAGCTGTTGCCAGTGTTGAGGCGAAAGATATCGACTTGATCTTAATGGATATTCAAATGCCTATTATGGATGGCGAGCAAGCCTGTCAGATTATTCGGGAACAATTACGAAGGCAAGATTTACCCATTATTGCTCTTACAGCAAATGTTCTTCCTGAACAAACCGAACAGTATTTGAATCAAGGTTTTACTTCCTTTGTTGGTAAACCTTTTGATAATGCGGTCTTGCTTGAGACAATATCTAAATACACGGTTTAAGCAAGGCTGTTGGCAGCTGCCCTTAGCTTTGATCGCGTGATCGTTCCTCATTCCATTAGATTAAACTATTGAACGCTTCGAACTAAACGAATTGGCCAAGCCTGCTCTCTGGTGATGGTACCTGTTGCGCCATGTTTGAAGTCCACGAACCATGTGGCCGTATCATTGTTGTAGTCAGGTGACGCACTCCAGAGAAACTTGTTGGCAGTATTGGGGAAAACCGTCGCATTAATACTTGGCTCAACGCATTGGTCTTCTAGCAGAGAGGCTAACTCTGCCTGGTTGGGAAGGCGCCAATCGGCGTAGCCTGCAAAACCTCCTGTCGCGTTTATATTACGAGGGATCTGAAGAGCTCCTGACCAGTTCTGCTCGTTGAGAATGCCGGTATTACACTGAGTGCCACTTAAACCTTCCAAGCATTGTTTCCACATTAGTGCCGTGCTGGTATCGGTAATGGTGCCGTCTCCGTGAATAACAAATTGTGTTGCAGGCGTCGTTTCGGCAATGGTATCGCTACTACATTCCTGTGCCAGGACAGGAAGTGAAAGCAAAGAGTGTGTTAGAAGCCCTAAGCAAATATATTTATTCATAACCACCTCTTACTAGTCGTACCTGGTTTACATTGCGTTTATCGAGGCTATAAGAGTTACCATGAGAAAAATTTACTCCCCAGGCACTGCTTGTACCGAGTGCAAAAGGGCTAGATGTCCAGGTTAAGGCTGCATTGGAAGGGAAGTAATCAGTATCGAGCATGGGTTTAGCATTACCGTAATCAACGATACTGAGCAGCTCTTTGCGATTAGGTAGTCGCCAGTCGGCATAGCCACACCAGCCGGCTTCATTCATACGGTTAACAAAGGCTTCGGTGTTGCAGTAGCTAGCCGGTTCGTCTTCGTTATAGGCAAAACATTGCTCTCCTCTGCTATCTGCAAAACCTTCCGAACCACCGTTTGAGCTTGCGTCAGTATTGTACCAACTGTAACGATCATCGGCGTCATTTAAACCTTCGTCTCCTGGTGTTTCGTTGCCTTCACTTTTTACTTCCCACATTAAGCCTGTGACAGAGTCTTGAACGCAGCTCCATTCAGCATCTGAACTATCCGTTTCAACGCCATCCTCATCGAACTTTAAAAAGCTGAAGCCTGCACGACCATCGCTATCATCGTTATGTGTTAGCTCCCGACCTAAGGAACAATCCTGTTGGTCGATGGCTTCCCCGGAACAGTCTAGGTTATTGCCGCTAGGGTAGCTTGCTCCCCAGGTAATACCGGTTCCATTTACGCGAATATTAGTCGCCGGTATTGGGCCGACCACGACATTAACCAGGTCCGGTTCTGAATCGAGTTGGCCATCGTTAACCACTAATGAAAATACCAATCTTCCATCAGTGTGAGCTTCAAATACCGGGTTAGCATCTGTCTCATCACTTAAGCTTACTTCAGGGCCGCTTATTTGAAGCCAGCTATAACTTAAGGGGTCGTCTTCAGGGTCGAGGCTTCGGCTGCCCTTTAGTGCCACAATAGAGAGACTGCCAACATATCGGTCGACACCGGCGTTGGCGATAGGAGGATTGTTTGCAGGCATCACTGAAATATTCGTGAATGAGATTTCCGAAGATAGTTCACCGTCATTGACAATAAGTGAAAACTGCAATTCTCCACCCTCCGTTGGCGCCACGAAGCTGGGTGAGACCAAGGTGTTATCATTCAGTTCAACGTCTGGCCCTGCAGTTTGTGACCACTCGTAAGTGAGCGTGTCATTTTCGGGGTCGTTGCTTTGGCTTCCATCCAGTGTTACAGAATCTCCGCCTTCAGTGCTTTGAGATAGGCCCGCATTGGCGAAAGGTGCCGAATTGGCATTGCTGACACTGATTACCACTTCGTCAGCCGCAGAATTTGCTTCGCCATCACTGACTACCAATGAGAAAGTCAGGATAAGGGTGCTAGTCGAATCAGTTTCAGGTGCCTGGAATTGTGGTTGTAGTTCTGACACCGAGCTTAGAATGACGCTTGGGCCACCTGTCTGACGCCAGGCGTAACTTAAACTCAGGTGCTCACTATGAGTACTTTCACTGGCATCTAGTGAAACCAATGTATTGCTTCTGACTGTTTGGTCAGCGCCTGCGTGAGCGACCAATGCAGTGCTGATAGCTTGAACAGAAATAATAATGCTATCGCTTACAGAGTTTAACTCGCCGTCATTGACGGTTAGGCTAAGCTCAATTTCGCCACCATTTTCCGGTGCTATGAATGAAGCTTGAGCTTGCTCTGAATCTAGAACTGTAACCACAGGGCCGGAAACCTGTTGCCAGGTATAGCTCAGGCTGCTTCCTTCCGGGTCGGTGCTATTTGCGCCGCTAACGACGACAATGTCATTCCCGTTTGCTTGTTGGTCAGGGCCCGCATCGGCCATAGGGGGTTGATTAGTATTGATTGCAGTGACTGTAATACTCACCTCATCAGTTTCGGAGCTTTCAAGACCATCGTTAACATGCAAGGAAAAGACGTAGTTAGCGTCAATATTGGGTGCAACAAAGCTGGGAAAAGCGATGCTTGTATCATTGAGTGTTATGCTTGGGCCGCTAACTTGAGTCCATAAATAACTTAGCGTGTCGCCATCAGAATCAAGACTTTGAGAACTGTCCAGCGTGACCAAGCTGTTCCCGTTAGCGTTTTGGTCATCACCTGCATGGGCGATAGGCTGTGTATTTGAGGTCTGTGGGTCAGAACCGTTGTCAGGGTCAGAACCGTTGTCAGGGTCAGAACCGTTGTCAGGGTCAGAGTCGCTGTCAGGATCAGAACCGTTGTCAGGGTCAGAGCCGCTGTCAGGATCAGAACCGCTGTCAGGGTCAGAGCCGCTGTCAGGGTCAGAGCCGCTGTCAGGGTCAGAGCCGGTGTCAGGGTCAGAACTGCTATCAGGATTAGAGTGGGTGTTGTTGTCAGCTTGTTCTAGTACAGTTACCGTGACGGTATCAGGGACAGATGAGTTGATCCCGTCGCTAATGTGTAACTGGTAGCGCAGGGTTGTACTTCCGTCAGGGGCAATAAAGCTCGGTGAGTCATCTTCGTCTGAGCTGAGTTCCACGAAGGGACCGTCAACCTGAATCCACTTGTAGTTTATATCGTCTTCGTCTGGGTCATGGCTGGCAGAACCGTCTAAGGTCACTAATTGTTTTTCGGTGACCGTCATGTCTTCACCTGCATTGGCTACAGGTTGATGATTTTGGGGCGAAGATTTGCCAGACGAGCCTCCATTACAGGCACTGAGTAATAGAACTAGCGGCACTATCCAGCATCGTTGTAGAAAAATTTTCATGGCAGCTATACTAAAGTGTCAAAGGTATATTCAAAGCGCTGTCTAAGGTTTTAGCGCGATTACCAGCTAGGGAAGCATTAAATGGGCCAAAATTTATGGTGTCTTCTATAATCTATTGAATAGCAATGATTATTGGTCTCTCAGACTCTGATAGTATGGTTTTTGGGATACCGTACAGACTTCTTTTTGCCGACGTAGCGGCAAATGTTTTCACTTATCTAAGGCTAACTAAATGGAACAGCACTTACTGGCGAACCTAGAGTTATTTATCGCTTGTTTATCCTTTATTGTTATAGGTGGTCTGGCTTATTTTCGAAAGCTATACCTTGGAAAGCTAAGTGATGAACAGAGCAGATACTCAGCTCTAGAAAGTGATAAGGCTCTTTTGCTGGAACGTTTAGAGGCTCAAGGTGAACAGTGTTTAAACTTACATGACGAGCTTCAGTCGTCCAGGCTTCAGGTGGTTGACTTGAATCGAAATAATGCCCGTCTAGAGGCGGTTATTGAAGAGCGTGATCGCGCAATGATTCAACAGAGAGAGCAATTTGAGTCTCAGAAAAAATCACTTCAGTCAGAGTTTGAGAATTTGGCGAACCGCATCTTTGACGAAAAGGGAAAACGCATTACCAAGGATAACCAGTTGTCTATCGAAGGCGTGCTAAAACCTTTTAGAGAACAAATTACCGAGTTCCGTCATCGGGTAGACGGTATCCAGAAGGAAAATCATGAATCGGCTGGTAGTCTAAAGAAGGAGTTGGAGATTCTGCGAAACCTTAATGCGCAGATGTCTCAGGATGCCCAGAACCTGACGACTGCACTCAAAGGCGATAAGAAAACCTTGGGTAATTGGGGCGAGGTGCAACTAGAAAGAAGTTTACAGGTCGCCGGATTAGTAAAAGATCAGCATTATCGGACGCAGGTTCACCTTAAAGATGACAAAGGGCGAGCGTATTTTTTAGATTTTTTAATAGACCTGCCAGACAATCAGCATTTGATTATCGATAGTAAGGCCTCATTGGTGGCGTATGAATCTGCTATTTCGGCTGAAACAGAAGCTCAACGCGAATTAGCGATGAATAATTATATTCAAGCATTGAGAGTGCATGTTAAAGAGCTATCAGAGAAAAACTACAGTCGTCTTAAAGGAATTAACTGCCCAAGTTTTGTCTTGATGTTCTTGCCATTGGAGGCCGCATATATAGAAGGGCTTAAGCATAGTCCTGAGCTTTATGAAGAAGCTTATCGCGAAAATATTATTCTAGTTTCCCATACAACGCTTTTACCGATACTAAAAACCGTTTCAAATATCTGGCGTCTTCAGAACAGCCAAAATGATGCATTGGCCTTAAGTGAAAAAGCGGGTGAGATATACAACCATGTGTGTGTTGTGGCAGAGAGGCTGCAGAAACTGGGTGGCAGCTTGCTTAGCTCGAATAATCACTATAATAACGTACTTATATCGCTTGTCGGACAACAAGGCCTTCATGGGAAAGTGGAACGATTTCAAGAAATGTCAATTGAAGCGAATAAGCGTATGCCTCAATTGGAACCTTTAAATAAGGATGTCGAACTAGAGCGCCTGGATCGTGTTCTGTTAGATGGTTTGCCTGAAGGTAGCAAATAAAAACCTGAAATAGATGAAGTTTGTTTAATAAGTAATCTGCTTTAGATCAATTTTTTTACATGTAAGTGAAAAAAGTTCGGTTTTCACCCATGACCTATTGTCTAGTTTTTGATAAAGTGCATTTGGATATATTTTAGTCATCGGTAGTAACTATTAGCTATATAAAAATAAGACTTGTACTCGTGAGCTTGATGATCTAACGCTAGCAACTTGATTGTCGGGCTTTCTAGACCTTATAGAAAGGGAAGATGATGTTCATGAATTCACTTATCCACTTGTTTGAGGCGACTACCCTCATTTTAGTGGGGGTTTTGATTGTTCAGGTTTATCGCTGTTATCTGAATTCTACTCGCATGGAACGAGCTCAGAGCGAACTGTCTCAGGTCGAGACTTCTGCGCGCAGAATGAGTGTGCGAATCAATATATCCTCTTCAAGTCAGGGGGCTTCCCCGAAACCTCAGTTATTGGTCGCTGAGCAGGACATGAGCTCTGCAGGCACTGAGATTGTAGATCATTGTTCAGCAAGCGCCTCAGATAAGAATGATGACGATGCTCCCTTAAGCTCCCAAGAAGCAAATTCTAACGGTCAGATCTTGAATGATTATATTGGTGAGTTCTTTTCAGAGCCTGCCCAGGTTGATATTCAGGCGTATAAGCGTCCAATTGAGCAAGAAGTGTCGTCAGCTAAAGAGACGCTTGAACCTGAAGATCTGCCTACCGTTCAATCACTTGCATCGTCGAAAGGGCTTGACCAGCTAGTGCCCGAGAGTGAGAGTGATGAGGTGATTGTTGTTGAATCACAGACCAAAATCACGCCAGTCATTCTTGATGAGGGCGTAGCGGAACCAGATAACTTACCTGTGTTAACTGAAATGGCCTCTATTGAGGAGCTTGTAGAAGACGATAGTATTATTACGGTTGGGCCTGAAAGTGACAGTTCGGACCCTAGTGATAAGGTTATGTCTGATAAAGTTGTACACGCTATGTTGGACGAGGCACGCCTCGTATGCGCTTCGTAGTTTAGCTTACTTCCTAGTCTCTGCATCTTTTCTGCTTTAGTCAGCTTTTGCAAAAGCTTGAGAGTGTTTTTGCTCTTGTACTCGTCCCCTGAACCGTTTTTCATTGCGTTAAAAACAAAGATTTGCTTGGTGGTAGACACTAAGGATCTCGATCTTTGCTATGCTATCTATGCGTGACAATAAACTTGTATGCTTTGACAGGGTCATCAATGAGAAACTTATGTTTGTTTTTATTTTTATGCTTGCAGGTAGGGATTGTAAATAGCTCAGGTTTGCCGCCAGAGCATGAGGTCGAGCGTCTTTTGTTGGCCTTAAAGGAGTCGGTGGAAAATGGGAACTGGGAGCATGCGACGAGTCAGCTAGTACTTATGCGTAAGTTAGACGTGCCGCAACCGCTTGAGTCTCATTATTTCGAGGGTTTGGTTAAAATCCGCAAACAAGAGTTTCACAGTGCGCGTCAGGTGCTTGAACGCTATGTTATTAGTTCAGGTAGTCAGGGGCAGTTCTATGAGCAAGCTTTGCGCTTGATAACAGAAGCTGAAGAGGCAGAGAAAAGCCTTGAGGGCTCAGGACAAAAAAACAAAACGTCTATAGAAATGGTGGAATTGCCCCAAAGAGACGGCTATATAAAATCACTGCAAGCCTTATATTTAACACAGGATCCGGTTGAAGCGCTAAGCATGCAGATAAATAGTCTCTTGAATGCGCATCCCTATACAGGCTCTAGGATCAAAAAAAACGGAGTAAAAGAAGGTTTGGTGTATCACCTTGGTGTGGTGAAAGGTGGAGTGACCCTTCAGGAAAAGAGCTATCAAGATGGTGCCCCGATGCTAAGTGCAACAAGCTTACAGGTTGCCGGGTTAGATCCTTTTATTGGCGCCGGTTGCTCAAGTCTAGAATATGCTTGTTGGTTGCTTCATCCTTCGGATAAGCACCAACGCTGGATCAAAATAGATTACGATGAAATGGTTGTGGATGAGCTTCGGGATGCAATGACGAAGTTGCTACAATCTTTACAGCAAGATTTATAGCAACTTTCAAGGCCCTCTATAGATGACGAGCTCTTATCACTGAAAGTAAATAAATGCAGTGATAGCGGCAATAGCAATGATCGAAGCAATGATGATTCCTGTCATTGAGCTGCTCTTGTTTTTATTCGTGGGTTTACTATCTCCCGATATCCATTCTTGTTTGCCGTTCGAAGCCAATCGTTTCTTTGCGGCTTTGGGTTTCGGTTTTGCTGTCTGTTTTGGTGCCGGTTTCTTAACTGGCTTCTTTTCGGGTTGTTCTATCTTTGTCGACAAGCGCGAGCTGGATGTCTTTTCAGTGCTTGGCGGGGTGCTGTCAGACGCACTGCGAATAATCGTTTTGTTGGGGTCGTGAGCCGGTCCGTTTACTTCGAAGGTTAATACGTCCAGCTTGATTTTGTCGCCATTTTTAACAGCTGATTGTTTTACTTGTCTACCATTTAAAAAGGTGCCGTTGGAGGAGTCGAGATCTTCCATGTATAGCTGGCCACTTTTAACTTCTAATGCTACGTGCTTTCTGGAAAGGTGTTCCAGAGGTAGCGTTATGTCGCAGCTTGGGTCTCGACCAATAACGACGCGTTTATTGATGACAAAACGGCTTTGGTCTAGCCAGCTTGCGCTAGAGTAGATAGACCAACCCGCAGAGTAGTTTGTCGTGGAACCTGCATTGCTCTGTTCATTCACAGACTTTGGGTCGATTAGTTCCAGTTCAATAGAGCCAATGGTGATGACGTCTCCAGCTTTGAGGCTTGTATTCGTCGCGACAGGCTTATCATTGAGTAACACGTTTGAGCTCGACGAGACATTATTTAGGCTCAGTTTTTCTTGTGTGTTGGTAATTTGGATATGATGGTCGAGAATATCTTTCTCGTTTATCATTAGGCTGTTGTCCGCAGCTTTACCGATCGTAAAATTCTGATCAACTAACCATACGGACTCTCTTCGGCGATCCCTGAACTGAAGCTTAAGCATAGAACTCTTGTACTCGTTTATTGACTGGTGATAAGTATTAAATTTTCCACGTTATGTTGAGTATAGTCTTAAGTTCCAGCTCTTCGAATTTTCCCCTTAAGATTTATGTAACTGATTGAAAAAATAATATACGAAATAGAAATTTAGTATTTTCAGGTGCTTAGTCTTTGTGAGCTGGCTATACTGAAGCTAAGGAAAACAAAAAATATATGCCATAAGCTTCGGATAACTACGGAGGCTGTGTGGTATCCATAAAGTAATAAGGTGTGTACTGACCCATCATGTTGAAATCAACCTCCGTATGCCATCAGGGCTTGGTTCGTGAAAGAAATGAAGATAGCGTTGTAGCCAATGAAACTCTGGGCCTGTGGGTGGTTGCTGATGGCGTCGGCGGAAATGCGCATGGTGATGTCGCGAGTCAATTAGTCGTTCAAACAATTGAACGACGGATTCGTCAGGGAAAGTCGCTGCGAGAGTCTGTTGAAGATGCAAATTCTGCACTGATATCTGCGGCACGAAGTCAGCAAGAATTGGAGGGAATGGCTAGCACTGTTGTGGTTAGTCTGTTTCATGGGCATCAATTTGAGCTAGCCTGGGTTGGGGATAGTCGTGCCTATTTGATAGATAGTGAGGGTCTGTCTCAATTATCCACAGACCACAATCTTGCTAATGAGTTACTTCAACAGGGTATTATTTCTGAAGGTGAATCTCGGACTCATGCTGGGCAGCATGAGCTGACTCAAGCGATGGGACAGATGAATCTGGAAAAAATTCCCAAGGTTTTAGGCGAATTGCACGAAGGTGATATCCTGCTTTTATGTACAGACGGTTTGTCTGGTCCATTGGAAGAAAGTACGATCTTTCAAACAGTTTGTGATAGCCCTTCTTTGGATGAGGCTGGAGAGACACTATTAGATTTGGTGTTGGAGGCAGGCGCACCAGATAACGTGAGCTTTTCTTTAATTCAGTTTCAGGAAGATGTCCGTCAAATTCGGGCGTCGGATTTTAACTCTAAATCTAAAAACAAAACTGCAAGCATCGTCCCGCCTAAGCTTGAAGGTACTTACCGCCACGCGTTTGATAAAAGAGCTTATTTGCGTCATCTCAAAGGTAGGTCGATGATGTTGGCTTTGGTCTTGTTCGCAATAGTGTTTTTGATTTTCTTTATCTAGTTTCTAAGGACGGAAGAACAATATGAAAGAGGGTCGTTACGCGTACCAAGACAAAATTGGTGAAGGAGGCATGGCCACGGTATATCGTGGTATGCAGTTGTCGCTGAATCGTCCAGTTGCGATTAAAGTTCTGTCGGCAACGCTTTCAGATAATCCCTCAGTCATAAAGCGTTTTAAGCGAGAAAGCTTAATTATCGCCCGTTTGAACCACCCCAACATAATACATGTTATCGATCGTGGAACGACAAGCAAGGGGCGCCCTGTATTCGTGATGGAATTCGTTGAGGGCATAAACTTAGCGGACGCGATTACTGAGCGGAAGTTTGATTTTAACCAAAAAGTCGATATCGCTATTCAAATGTGTAAAGGAATCGCCTATGCGCATAAATTTGATGTTATTCATCGAGATATCAAACCGGCAAATGTCATCATCGATAGAGAGGGCTTTGCGCGTCTTTTAGATTTCGGTATCGCTTCTTTTTTTGAAGCCGATAAAGATATGAACCCTGATGAAACGCGCTTAATCATGGGAACAGAAGCCTATATGGCTCCTGAGCAGCACAAAGGCATCGCCTTTACCTCTACTTTGAGTGACGTTTATTCGCTGGGAGTGGTGATGTATGAATTATTCACCAGTACCTTGCCACTACCCAATGCGCCTCCAATGGCTCAGATTGATGCCAATATAACTCCAGCCCTTGAAAACCTTATTCATCAGTGTCTTGCTGTTGACCCTGCTGAACGTCCTCAGTCTGTAGAGCAGGTCCGGACTCAGTTGCTTTTGGCGATGAAAGGTCAGCATATTGCTGAGGAACAAGTGAATCGGGCAGGAGAAGGCTTAGCCTCTATTCAGCAAAAATTTGGCTTACTTGATGTTATGCAGGAAGACAAATTTGGCGCGGTTTATTTGTATGAAGATAAGTCCTCTCACAAGCTTCTGGTAATTAAGAAGCGTACCTCTACTTTTACGGGGTATCGTGAGGCAAAAATGCTTCACAGTTTGAAGCATCCGAATCTGGTTAATATTCTAGGAACATCCAAGAACGATAGTGTATTCATTGTTGTTATGGAATATGTCTCGGGTGGCAGTCTGCAGGACCGCTTGATTGAACCTATGGGAATGCAGATGTTTTTGAATACGGCGGTTCAAATTTGTAGAGGTTTGGCGTTTGCGCATCAAAATAGGGTTTGCCATGGCAATTTGCGTCCTAGCAATGTTTTGTTGACTTCAGATTTCCAGGTTAAATTGACAGACTTTGGTTTGGATGAGCATTATCGTGTCAAAGAGCGAGATGGTAACTGGTATGGAGATGCTGATGATCGAAAGGACGAGTTATCTGATATTTTTTCGCTTGGCGCAATTTTTTATCATGCATTAACGGGGGTTCCTCCAGCATTTAAGGATGGCAACCTGGTTAAGACCCAGATATTCATTAAATTACCCGTTGATATTCAGCAAATAGTTGGTCGCATGCTGTCACGTCGCCGAGAACAGAGACCGCAAAGCGTTGAGTCTGTCTTGTCCGAGCTTTTGCCGCTTCAGGAGGAGGAAAAGACGAAAGTCATTGAATCTCCTCGAGAAGATGCCCCGGAAATTGTTCAAAAAGAGACAGTAATAAAGTATCAGCGAGTGAATTGGTTAACGATACTGCTTGCGGTTGTGATGGTGGTATCTATTGTTTTGAATGTCTTGTTACTAGGGGATAGTGGCAGTGACGTGCGTGACGCAATTAAAAGCTTCTTGGACTTATATATATAAATAAGTTCTTTTATGGGCTCCTGGGTCGCCCTCTTCGGATGAGGGTATCATGTGGCCATGCTTGCACTGCTTGCAGAATAGCACGCTTTGACTATTATTGATTGAATGGGAGCGTGACTCCGAGTCGTTTTCTGTTACTTCGGCTTTCATGAGACCTCAAAAAACAATCAGATCATTCCGTATGTGTTTACTGAGTAGTTGTGAGTATTGGCTATCTGCATAAAGGAGCCATAAATTACTAAGTTTTTCGGGTGTTTTACAGTTTTTTATTTTAATTTTTGTTCACACCTTTTATTATGATCAGCTTCGGGTATAAATCTAAGTTGAAAGACGGAATTTCTAAACTAAATACAATAGGGCTACAGACATCACCATGACCTCTTTGAAGAAAGTAAAGCTGCCTCTTGAGCAGGTATATCGCTGGGAAAAAGCAAAAGCGGATGATATTTATCTAACTCAGCCAATGGGTAACGGCGTGGTTCAGGAATATACCTGGAACCGAGCAGTTGGCGAGGCCAGAAGGATGGCTAGCTATATTAAATCTTTAGATTTACCACCAAAAAGTCGAATCGGTATTCTTTCGAAGAACTGTGCGCATTGGATCATGAGTGATCTGGCGATCTGGATGGCGGGTCATATATGTGTACCTCTTTACCCTACGCTAAATGCTGAAACGGTTAAGTATATCCTTGAGCACAGTGAAACGCAGTTGTTATTTGTTGGTAAACTGGACGACTGGGAAATGATGAAACCTGGTGTGCCAGATGATTTACCTTGTGTTTCTTATCCTCTAAGTCCAAAAACAGATTACCCAAGCTGGGATAACCTGGTTGCTGAGCATGCTCCGATACAAGAAGATACTGTTCGGGATGCTGACGAGTTAGCGACGATTGTTTATACATCGGGTTCAACCGGCAAGCCAAAAGGCGTTATGTTGTCATTTGAGGCCTTAGGTATTGCAGCAAGCGGTGTTGCACAAGCTTTGGATATAAAGCCTACTGATAGAATGTTATCTTACTTGCCACTGGCGCACGTGTTTGAACGTTTTGCGGTTGAGCAGTCCTCTATCCATATAGGTGCTCAGTTATTTTTTGCTGATGCTTTGGATACCTTCCTGGACGACTTGCGTCGTGCTAAACCAACGGTCTTTATTTCTGTTCCACGCCTGTGGTCCAAGTTCCAACTAGGTATCTTTAAGAAGATGCCTCCTAAGAAACTAAATCGTTTGCTTAAGATTCCAATTGTGTCTGGTTTGGTCAAGAAGAAAGTATTGACTGCTCTGGGCTTGGAATACTGCCGTTTTGCTGGAAGTGGTTCGGCGCCGTTATCAGGTGATATCATTAATTGGTATCGTAACCTGGGTCTGGAATTGCTAGAAGGTTACGGTATGTCTGAGAATTTTGCATATTCTCATATCTCATTGCCAGGCCGCTCAAAGGTTGGTTATGTAGGTGAGCCGATGCCGGGTGTTGAACAGCGTATTTCAGAAATTGGTGAGATCGAGGTCAAGAGCCCTGCTACGATGATGGGCTACTATAAAGACGAAGAAAAGACCAAAGAAACCTTTACCGAGGATGGCTTCTTGCTGACTGGTGATAAGGGTGAAATTGATAGCATGGGTCGCTTGCGTATTACTGGTCGTATTAAGGAAATCTTTAAGACCAGTAAAGGTAAGTATGTTGCTCCAGCGCCAATTGAAAACAAGATTGTTGGTCATGATTCTTTAGAGATGGTCTGTGTTGCTGGTGCTGAACAGCCTCAGCCTTATGCTTTGTTGATGCTTTCGGATGAAACTTTTGCTAAGCAGGGTGATGAGTCTTTCCGTAAGCAGGTTGAGCCGGAATTGGAAGCCTTAATGAAAGAGGTTAATGCTTCGGTTGACCCGCATGAGGCGCTGCAATTTATGGTTGTTGTGAATCAGCAGTGGACGATTGAAAATGAGTTCCTGACGCCGACAATGAAAATTAAGCGTAATGTAATCGAAGATGTTTACGCACCTTCTCAAGACGGATGGTATGGCAGTAAGCAGAAGATTATTTGGCAATAAGCCAAACTTAATGTGATATTCAAAAGCCCGCTTATGCGGGTTTTTTATTTTTGCCTTGTTGAGCTCAGTTGTTTGGACCTCAACTGAATTTAGAACTTAAAGCTACTTTGGATACCCAGGGATCAGTCTGAGCTGGATTCGCTCAAACCAAATCCGGAGAGCAAGCTGTAACTGCGCTTTCGATTAGGTACCCAAGTTGTGCTCAATCCGAGCTTTCTGATCGGCTCTCTTGTTATAGAAGATGCTTGCTTGAAGTAATAGCTGGCGCCCAACATGAAGCCTTTGTCCATAAGTCTCTGTATAGAGGCTCTGCCATACCATCGATTATTATATTTCTTGGACGGTGAGTCGCCGGTAATCTGATTATGAAAGGGATGAAAAAGACCATTATGAGTTTGAAGAGTTTGAAGAGTTTGAAGAGTTTGAAGAGTTTGAAGAGTTTGAGGAACCAGTGTTCGAAGACTGAGGTTCTGAGGTGGTAGGTGAAGGTTCAAATTGGGTATATATGTTAAGTGGATATTAGGTTTAAATATACGTCAAAGATTACTTGGAATATGAACTTATGGATAATAGTCAGTTTTTTTATCGTATTGCACCTTTCTCATCTAAAGAGGGGCGAGTTGCTCTGGTAGATATTTTAAACATAGACAACACAACGCCTTTGGATGACTGGCTAGGTTTGGTTGTTTCGTTAGCGGATGGCTTTCATACCCTTCAGCAGTTGATTGATCACTTGTCTGCTCAGTACTCGACGCCTCCCGATAACCTGGAGAAAACTATTTACTCAGTAGTTGAACGTTTGGTTGAAAGTAAAGTGATAGAATTGAGTCAGCGTGTGACGACCTTACCTTATTACTTGAGTGGCCCCGTTGATGAGTTGGATATGGAGCGAGCAAGAAGAGAACTTGCGCTTCAAGATGGTCAGCCAGATGGTGGGTCGCTGCATTAGTTAGCGCTTTCCCATAAGGAAATAAAAAAGGCAGCCTAGGCTGCCTTTTTCTTTGAATATGAATCTACATATTCGGATAGTTTGGACCGCCGCCGCCTTCTGGTGTGACCCAGGTAATGTTTTGTGCAGGGTCTTTGATATCACAGGTCTTACAGTGAACACAGTTTTGAGAGTTGATTTGGAAGCGCTTATCGCCGTTATCTTCTTCTACAATCTCATATACACCTGCTGGGCAATAACGCTGTGCAGGCTCATCAAACTTAGTCAGGTTGTGGCCAAGAGGGATAGAGTCATCCTTAAGCTTTAAGTGGCACATTTGATCTTCTTCGTGGTTTGTATTCGATAGGAATACAGAAGTAAGACGGTCAAAGGTGATGTTGTTATCCGGCTTAGGGTAGTCGATCTTTTTGCATTCTGCTGCTGGCTTAAGTGCAGCATGGTCGTAAGTTTTATCGCTGAAGCTGAAAGGCAGTTTACCACCAAAGATGTTTTGGTCGATAAATGTATAAGCCGCACCAAGGTAAGTGCCAAACTTATGCATAACGCCAACGAAGTTACGCGTGTTGTACAGTTCGTCGTGTAGCCAGCTGTTCTTGAACTTCGCTTCAAAGTTGGTCGCTTCTTCGCCTTCTGCACCGCCAGCAAGCTTCTCTGCAACAGCTTCTGCAGCCAGCATGCCACTCTTCATTGCTGTGTGAGAACCTTTGATTTTCAGCGGGTTCATTGTTCCTGCGTCACAGCCAATTAACATGCCGCCAGGGAATGACATCTTGGGAAGTGCATTGATGCCGCCTTTAATCAGTGCTCGAGCGCCATAACTAACACGCTTGCCGCCTTCTAAGGCATCTTTTAGTACAGGGTTAAGCTTACAACGTTGCATCTCTTCAAAAGGTGATACGTGTGGGTTGCTATAGCTAAGGTCAGTAATTAAACCGAGTACTACTTGGTTGTTTTCAATGTGGTAAAGGAACCAGCCGCCTGTGGATGAAGACTCGCTTAGTGGCCAACCCAGGCCGTGCATAACAGTACCTTCACGGTGTTTAGCTGGGTCGATATCCCAAAGTTCCTTGATGCCGATACCGTAATGCTGAGGATCTTTTCCTTCATCTAGGTTGAACTTAGAGATGATTTCTTTGCCAAGATGTCCACGACAACCTTCAGCAAACATTGTGTATTTAGCGTGTAACTCCATGCCTGGCATGTAAGAGTCTTTTTGTTGGCCGTCTTCGCTGATGCCCATGTCGCCAGTAGCAACACCTTTTACACGACCATCTTCATGGTATAAAACTTCTGCTGCAGCAAAGCCTGGGTATACTTCTACGCCAAGTCCTTCAGCTTGCTCGCCTAACCAGCGGCAAACGTTGCCAAGGCTAACAATATAGTTGCCATCGTTGTGTGTAGGTTTAGGGATAAAAGCGTTTGGAAGTTTTACCGACTTTTCCTGATTGGTCAGGAAGTAAAATTCATCACCTGTTACAGCGGTATTTAATGGTGCGCCCATTTCTTTCCAATTAGGGAACAGCTCATTTAACGCTGTTGGTTCTAGAACTGCGCCAGACAGGATGTGGGCGCCAACCTCAGATCCTTTTTCTACAACGCATACGCTGATTTCATTACCAGTCTCTTCAGCGATTTGTCTTAGACGACAGGCTGCTGATAATCCAGCGGGGCCACCGCCGACAATGAGTACGTCAAACTCCATCGATTCACGTTCCACAATAGGTCTCCTCGTGCATATACGTTATATAGCGTCCTGATGTTAAGCCTGTTTAGCTGGACCAGAGCGCAGTTTTTAGTTTCCGCTTTTTTACGGCGCGCGAATTATACAGTTATTCGCTGAAATTCGCACCCCCAGTCTTTCTGACTATGCTAATTCACAATATGGCAGTGACGGAAGTAGTGATGAATACCTCTCTTTTAGCATGTTGACTAGATATATAGCCACTTTAGCTTCCTGTGCTGCAAAGAGAGTTTCAAACAAACGTTTGAATTTTACCTGTTTATTCAATGTATGTAAAAGGTAGTTGTTATCCTGGTATTCGCAATTGATTTAGAGCATAAAAATATAGAAAAAGAGTGTTGAAATAGGTGCGATTTAATGTGCAACTATTGACCTAAAAGCGATTTATCGGCAGAATCATGCGCTTCGCGAAAGCTGTATTTTATTTAATCTTGGAAGGCTAGTGAGTATTTGCTGGTTTTTTCGAGGGTTAAATGCTGATAAAACACCGCTTAAGAGCCCGAATGGACTAAAGTAGTGTAAATTATATTTTTGCTTCGCGCCTGTATCTGGGTCTATCTAGGTCGTTGTTCAGGGTTTACCGGTCATTGTTAATTTTTATTAGTTAGCGAATGCTTGGGTAAGTAAAACTTTGAAGAATGATAAGACCTCTAAATTCAATTGTTAATTAACGAGGAATCTATGAAGGTTCTGGTCGCTGTTAAACGAGTTATTGACTATAACGTCAAAGTTCGAGTTAAGCCTGATAATTCAGGTGTAGATCTTACTAATATCAAAATGGCAATGAACCCATTCTGTGAAATCGCTGTTGAAGAAGCGGTTCGCTTGAAAGAGAAGGGTGTTGCAAGTGAAATCGTAGTGGTTTCTATTGGTCCTAAAGTTGCTCAAGAGCAAATTCGTACAGCCCTGGCGCTAGGTGCGGATCGCGGTATTCTGATTGAAACTGACGAAGAAGTTCAGTCTCTACAAGCTGCAAAATTATTTAAGTCTGTTGTTGAAAAAGAAGAGCCACAGCTAGTAATTCTTGGTAAGCAGTCTATCGACTCTGATAACAACCAAACTGGTCAGATGCTTGCTGCATTGACTGGTATGCCTCAAGGTACGTTTGCTTCTGAAGTTGTTGTTGATGGCGACAAAGTAAATGTTACTCGTGAAGTTGATGGTGGTCTGATGACAGTTGGTTTGAACTTGCCAGCAGTTGTAACAACTGACTTGCGTTTGAACGAGCCACGTTATGCTTCTCTTCCAAATATCATGAAAGCGAAGAAAAAGCCGCTTGAAATGACAACTCCAGCTGACCTGGGTGTTGATGTTGCTGCTAGCTTGAAGATTACCAAGGTTGAAGAGCCAGCTACGCGTTCAGCAGGTATTAAAGTTGCCGATGTTGCTGAATTGGTTGACAAACTTAAGACTGAAGCGAAGGTGATCTAACATGAGTATACTAGTAATTGCAGATCATGATAACGGTAGCATCAAGCCAGTTACCCTAAACGTTTTGAGTGCAGCAAAAGCGATCGGTGGTGACATCGACGTGCTAGTTGCAGGCGAAGGTTGTGGTGCGGCGGCTGAAGCAGCTGCTAAAGCTGAAGGTGTTGCTAAAGTATTGGTTGCAGATAATGCAGCCTACGGTCACTCTCTAGCTGAGAACTTATCTCTACTAGTTGCTGATCTTGGTAAAGGTTATTCTCACATCGTTACTTCTGCGGGCACTACGGGTAAGGACTTCCTTCCACGTGTAGCTGCTTTGTTGGATGTGGCGCAAATCTCTGACATCATCAAAGTTGAATCAGCTGATACTTTCGTTCGTCCTATCTATGCAGGTAATGCGATCGCTACTGTTCAGTCTTCTGACGGCATCAAAGTAATCACTGTTCGTGGTACTGCGTTTGATCCTGTTGCTGCTGAAGGTGGTTCTGCTGCTGTTGAAGCTATTGATAACGTTCAGGATGCTGGCATCTCTACCTTCGTTGGTGAAGAAATGGCTAAGTCTGATCGTCCAGAGTTGACTGCTGCTGACATCGTGATTTCTGGTGGCCGTGGTATGCAAAATGGCGACAACTTCAAGATTCTTGAGTCTGTTGCTGACAAGCTAGGCGCTGCTGTAGGTGCATCACGTGCCGCTGTTGATGCTGGCTTCGTACCTAACGATATGCAGGTTGGTCAAACAGGTAAGATTGTTGCACCTAACCTTTACATCGCTGTTGGTATCTCGGGTGCTATCCAGCACTTGGCAGGTATGTCAGGCAGTAAAGTAATCGTTGCAATCAACAAAGACGAAGATGCTCCTATCTTCCAGGTTGCTGATTACGGTTTGGTTGCTGATTTGTTTGAAGCTGTTCCAGAATTGGACGCTGCACTTTAAGCAAAGCTAAGTTCTAAAAACCGATACATGAAAGTGTATCGGTTTTTTTGTGCCTGACTATTAATCAGGCTTTGCTTCGTAAGGTGTCAAGTTCGTAAGTGCCTTTGTAAAGCTCTCTTCTAGCGGACATTCTAATGTCACGTTTTGCCCCGTCACTGGGTGATTGAACGTAAGTTTGGTCGCTGCCAATAATAAACGATGACTATCAAAATTTTCTTTGAATAGACGGTTGTGCTCACCTTTCCCATATTTTACATCACCGATAATTGGGTGGCTGATGTGTTTTAGGTGGCGCCGAATTTGATGCTTTCTGCCGGTTGTGGGCTTCAGTTGGATGTGGCTGTATCGTGAACTGGGGAAGCGCCCATCTGAGAATGGCAGCTCAAAACTGCACATTCGTTCATAATGTGTGACAGCTTCTTTAGGGTCTTTTTTTTGAAGTTGTTTTTGCATGTGTTTGAAAACTGCGATTTCTTTTAGAGGGTGATTGATCTCTCCATTGGTGGGAGTATACCCGCGAACGATTGCTTGATATGTCTTATTGACCAAGCGGTTTTCAAAATCTGAGCTAAGCTGAGAGGCGATCTCGGAATGCAGAGCAAATAGGAGTAGCCCTGATGTCGGTTTATCCAAACGGTGTACCGGATAGACCCACTGATCAATCTGGTTTCGCAATATTTTCATAGCATAGCTAGTTTCATGCTTGTCGATGGGACTTTTGTGTACCAGTAAACCTGCAGGTTTTTGTATAGCAATTAGGAACTTATCTTGGAAGATAATGGATAATTGCTCAGTAGCTTGTGTATCGGGCATTTGCATAACGATTGTTCTATAAAAAGAAATCAGTTTTCTGAAAGGCCATATTCTAGCACTGTACTGGATTCGTTGGGTGAAGTTGGTAGTATCTCCGTTTCTATAACAAATACATTAATACACAAGTAATGGAAGAACGAATGAGTACGTTTAATTTAAGGTTTGGTATCAGCAGGTTATTTGTCGTTATAGTCACTTGCTTAACAGTTGTTGCTTGTAGTGAAAATGGTAAAGATCAAGAAAACCCTGAAGCAGCAATGGCCGCAATGCCGCCACCTCCTGTGACCGTTGCAGAGGTAATACAGGGCGAGGTTAGTGACTGGAAGGAGTATACAGGTCGTCTAGAAGCTTCAGACAGTATTGTCGTCATGCCGCGCACTTCTGGTTACATACTATCGGTAGGCTTTGAAGATGGAGCTTATGTCAAGAAGGGTGACTTGCTATTTCAGGTAGATTATCGAACGGTGCGTGCAGAAGTTCAGCGCCTGGAAGCGGAAGTTAAACGCAATGTAGCGGAAATAGAATTATCTAAACGTGATTTAAAACGAGCAGAAAGTTTACGTAAGAAAAGCGCGATTTCTCAAGAGCAGCTCGATAACAGTCGCACCCGCTTAACTCAAGCTATTGCCGCAGTAGAAAGTGCGAAGGCAGACTTGAAACGAACTAAAGTCCTCGATGCAATCACCACCGTAAAAGCTGAGTTTGATGGCCAGGTTTCTAATGCCCGTGTGAAAAAAGGGAGCTCGGTCATTGCAGGTAGCACAGTGCTGACTACCTTGGTTTCTACTGATAAAACACATGCATATTTTGATGTTGACGAAAAAACCTTTGCTCGTTTGCGTAGCTTAGGAGAAGGCAAGCGTTTGGATGAAATGAATATTCCTGTATTTATGGGGTTGGCGGGTGAAACTACATATCCGCATCAGGGAGTGATCGATTTTGTTGATAATCAGGTTGATATCAGTACGGGTACAATACGACTGCGTGCAGTATTTAGCAATGAAGATGGTAAGTTCACGCCAGGGATGTTTGCGCGGATTAATATGCAGATAGGTGCGAGCTATCCAGGAATTCTTGTTGATGAGAAAGCTGTCGTGACAGACCTTAGTCATAAATATGTATTGGTTTTAGGAGAAAACAACATCTTGGAATATCGCCCTGTTCAGTTGGGTCCTAAATTCAAGGGTTTGAGGGCGATTAAGAGTGGCCTGGAAGCTGGTGAAAAGATTGTTATCAAGGGGCAGGGCTTGCCAAATGTTTTCCCTGGAATGCCGGTATCACCTAGTGATGCAGATATGGCGCCAGCCACTAACAATAGCCAAGGCTAGGAGCGGCAAGCCAAAATGAGTATTTCACAATATTTTATTAGCCGCCCGATCTTTGCTGGCGTGCTCTCGATGATGATCTTCCTAGCTGGCTTGATCGCCGTCTTTCAATTGCCGATAACAGAATACCCAGAGGTTGTTCCGCCAACCGTTGTGGTTAATGCTAGCTATCCTGGCGCAAACCCCGAAGTGATGGCGGACTCTGTTGCTACGCCATTGGAACAGGCGATTAATGGTGTTGAAGGCATGCTTTATATGTCCTCACAAGCAACCTCAGATGGTAGCTTGGCAATTACTGTTACCTTTGAGCTGGGTACTGATGTCGATGATGCGCAGGTACAAGTCCAAAACCGTGTTTCGCGAGCGATTCCCAGGCTGCCGCAAGACGTTCAACGTTTGGGGGTGACCACAACCAAATCTTCACCTGACTTAACGATGGTCGTGCATCTGTTATCACCTGACGATAGCTATGACATGTTGTACCTGTCTAACTTTGCTAACTTGAAAGTGCGCGATGAACTTGCTCGCCTAGAAGGTGTTGGAAATGCTCAAGTATTTGGTGCAGGGGATTACTCTGTGCGTATCTGGCTGAATCCTGAGCAGGTATCTGCGATGGGTATGACCACCAGCGATGTGATCAATGCCATACGGGAACAAAACCGTCAGGCCGCGGCAGGGACAATTGGCGCGCCGCCCGGAGCGGAAGCAGCACCGTTTCAGCTGTTGATAAAGGTAAAAGGTCGTTTAGAGACTTTAGAAGAATTTGAGGATGTTGTACTGCGTGTTGGCGATAACGGAGCCATCACGCGCTTAAAAGATGTCGCGCGAGTTGAATTAGGTTCAAATTCCTATGCGCTAAGATCCTTGCTAAATAACAAGCAGGCCGCAGCCATTGCAATTTTTCAACGCCCTGGCTCAAATGCGATCCAGATCTCAGACGATGTTCGTGCGCGTATGGAAGAATTGAAGAAGACTTTCCCTGCGGGTGTTGATTACAACATCGTCTATGATCCTACCATTTTCGTGCGAGGTTCTATCGAAGCGGTTGTGATGACTTTGCTTGAAGCCATGGTGCTTGTTGTGATTGTGGTCTTACTGTTCTTGCAGACATGGCGAGCATCAATTATTCCTTTAGTTGCAGTACCTGTTTCTTTAGTTGGGACATTTGCAGTGATGGCCATGTTTGGCTTTTCTTTAAATGCACTAACGCTTTTTGGATTAGTCTTGGCTATCGGTATCGTAGTAGATGATGCGATTGTTGTGGTTGAAAACGTAGAGCGAAATATTGCTTTAGGAAAGAGTTCTATTGAAGCCACGAAGCAAGCTATGCGAGAGGTGACCGGGCCGATTATTGCTACCTCCTTGGTATTAAGTGCTGTATTTATTCCAACAGCCTTCATCTCTGGTTTGACTGGGCAGTTTTACAAGCAATTTGCCCTAACCATCGCTATTTCAACAATTATATCGACTTTCAATTCGCTAACTCTTAGCCCGGCTTTGGCCGCGGTGTTATTAAAGCCCCATGATGCAAAGAAAGACCGACTGAGCCGTATCATTGACGCCTTGTTTGGTAAGATTATTTTTGGCCCGTTTAATAAATTTTTTAGTGCCTTGACTGAAGGTTACACCTCCTTACTGAAAGTCATAATCCGGCTTTCTGTGATTGTTGTTTTGATTTACGCAGGCTTGATGGTATTAACCTCGCACCAATTTAAGACAACTCCCACCGGGTTTGTTCCTGCTCAAGACAAAATGTACTTGATTGCCTTTGCACAGTTACCTGATGCATCAAGCTTGGATCGCACTGAAGCGGTGATTAAGAAAATGTCAGCGATCGCCCTGGAGCATCCGGGAGTAGAATCATCAGTCGCTTTTCCCGGGTTATCACCTAACGGCTTCACGGTATCCTCGAATGAGGGGGTTGTCTTTGTCACCCTAAAGCATTTTGACGAACGCCAAGCACCTGATATGAGTGCTGACGCGATTGCTGGTGCCTTATGGGGGCAGTTTATGGGAATAGATGAAGCCTTTACGGTTATTTTTCCTCCGCCTCCCGTTATCGGTTTAGGCACTACTGGTGGCTTTAAACTGCAGATTGAGGATAGGGCAAACCTGGGCTATGAACGCTTGTTTCAGGAAACACAAAAGGTTGTAGGCCAAGCCTGGCAAACGCCAGAGTTAACACAGGTTTTCTCTTTCTTTCAGGTTAATGTACCGCAAATAGAAATTAACGTTGATAGAGAGAAGGCTAAAGTTCATGGTGTAGCGATATCAGATATTTTTGATACCTTGCAAGCCTATATGGGCTCGGTATATGTCAATGATGTCAATTTATTTGGTCGCACTTATCAGGTCAATGTGCAGGCCGATGAAGCCTTTAGAGTAGATGAAACGCAGCTGGAAAAGCTAAAAGTGCGCAACCGTGAGGGATCAATGGTGCCGCTTGCTTCGTTTGTAACGGTGCAGCACGGCGCTGGTCCAAACCGCGTTTCTAAGTACAACGGCTATCCGGCGGCTGACCTAAATGGACAAGCCAAGCCCGGTTATAGTTCTGGTCAAGCAGAAGCAGCCATCACAGCTATTCTCGACCGCTCTTTACCAAATGGGATGGCTTATGAATGGACAGATCTGAAGTATCAGCAGATTCTAGCGGGTAATACGGCTATCTATATTTTCCCCTTGGTTGTTTTACTGGTCTTCCTAGTGTTGGCCGCGCAGTATGAGTCATGGTCGTTGCCACTGGCGATTATCTTGATTGTGCCAATGGTTTTGTTGTCAGCGATGACGGGTATTATTTTGTGGGGTTTGACTAACAATATCTTCACGCAAATAGGTTTTATTGTGCTGGTTGGGCTGGCTGCGAAGAACGCCATTCTTATCGTTGAGTTTGCCAAAGAGAAAGAAGATAGTGGCATGGGGTTGCTTGAGGCGACGCTTGAAGCCAGCCGCTTGCGTTTACGCCCCATTTTAATGACTTCGCTTGCTTTTATTATGGGGGTGGTGCCCTTGGTGTGGGGTTCAGGAGCGGGTGCAGAAATGCGTGAGGCCATGGGTGTTGCTGTATTTGCAGGTATGATTGGGGTTACCGTTTTTGGCTTACTCTTAACGCCTCTCTTCTATAAGTTAGTCAGGCATCTAAGCAACAGAAAAAAGTTGTAGGGTAGAGCTTCTTATTTCTACCTATTAAGGCGGGAATTTCCCGCCTTAATATTTTATAGGCTAATCTAGTAAATCTATGACGGTTTGAGAGTTATAGAAATCTTCTAAATGGCGTCTCAGAAGCTCCTCTAGAATGCCGTTTTCTTTAAATGCTTCTAAAGCCTTGGGTGCGAATATTTTTATGGGCGCAATAATTCTATCTTTTGAGACATCAAATTCCTCGAGCAAGACGTCGAGGTTTTTTCTGCCGTAGCGCTTAAAGAAGTAGTCTACGATGGTTTCATAACTGCTGATGAAATAATCTGTTTTTCTAAACTTAAGCCAGAAGTCATAGCCTAAGGCGATAAATTCAGATAGATCTAAACTGTCCATACCTTGTTGAAATTCAGACATGGGTTTATTTTCAATCGCTTCCCATAGCTCCATTGCAGAGTCGCGCAATTGCTCATCGCTTACTGAGCCTTCTAGAAACTTCTTGCTTTCGTCCAGGATAAAGTCGAGGCTGTCGATAATAAAACTTTTTACGCTCTCCTCTACTCCGGAGCCAATTTTTGGCGCAGCTTTGCTGACTACATTTCTTCCCATCTTGAGCATTGAGGACACGCCCGGAATGTTCTTGCTGATTAGGTTGCTTTCATAAATATAGCGAAGGATAGCTTGGTAAAGAATGCCTGATATTAATTCGGCATATATCGGTAGCTCAATTACTTTGTCTATGCCTTTGTTTCGCTGCTCCTTTAGCTCTAAAGCTTTGTCTATGAATTCTTCAAAGTCTTTTTTGCTGATGATTTGGTTCAGTAAGGTTTCTTGATGTTTTTTTGATGTAAATAGAGTGTCGGCTGCCTCACCCGCAACTTCGGCGATGGCACCTGGAATACTTGAGCTAACGACGTTTTCGTATATAACTTGTTTGATTTGTTTAGCGCTGACAAACTTATTTAGATGGATTTCTCCTACAGCTTTCAGTAAAAACTCAGTCTCTGAATCGCATAGCTCAATAAAACGATCGGAGTTAAAGCACTCAAGTTCGTGCTTTAAATGTAGCTCTAATAGCTGTTTTGAGAGTGAGGGGAGCTCACTTTTATCATTTGCTGTGTCGTGCTTGGTTTTGTTTGCTTGGCGCTTAGTCATAATAGACTCCTGTAATATAGCTTACAGTTGTACCCTTAATGTCTAGAGGCGTCAAATCAAAAGTCTATTTTTGCTGTTGATGTGTCGTAATTAAATTGTCTAGTATGGACGTTTACCACTTAGAGTACTGATCTTCGACAAAACCATATTGAGATTCAATCTCGTAGCGTTTGCCTTCAGCGGTGATTAAGTGCCCCTTAAACTTGCCGAATATTTGTTTGAAGTTTGTGGCCATGAAACCGGCATTGAGGTGTTCCTTATGCATTCCTTCAGGCACAAAGCTTAGATCAAGCTGTCCGTTTTCACAGCTGATTCTCCACGCGGAGCTTTCTTCATCCCGGTCATATCTGAACTGAACTTGAGGTAGTTGATGGAGCTTATCGCCAACCCAAAAGCAGTTTTCAGAATAGCCTGTTTCATTGACGCCCCAAGACACATTGAGCCCGAGCGGTGGCTTATCTTCTGATCTATCGGCTGTGGAGTAAGATGCGCCGGAAAAGCATGCCCAGTTCCAGAATGTTTCTCGACGCATGTACCCAGCCGAAAAGTCATGATGCCCATAACAAGCAATTTCATTTAGCTTGAACTTGCCGAGAGCACAGTGAACTTCACCGCTAGCAGGAAGTGCTGCCGTTTTTTGAGCATAGACCCAGCCATTGACTGCGGTCGGTGTACAAAGAGCCATTTCCTCAAAGCTTGGTTTCTCTATGGTTTCGGCCTGAATGTTGAGCTCCGAGCCAAAACCAATCTCGAGTATTTTGCGCCGCTCGCCCTGTGAGTTAAGTTGGTAGCGCATTTTGATACTATGCTTGCCTGACTTGAAGCTTGATATGCCATTATCGGGACGGTTCGTCATATCTAGCCCGAGTGCAAAAGGTTTTTTGAATTGCCAAGTAAGCATTTTTTTATCTGAAGTTCGATAGATATAGACAAAAGCTGCGCCCAAATAGCGTAAGTCAGCTAATGCGCAGCCAAATATCAGGTCACCACTTATGCCGCCGAAATATTGAAAGCGTTTAAAATTGAAATGGCGCTGCCACTTATTGGCGCGTTTGTTCATTGGTGTTCGATAATCTGCGTCATTGATATTAATTTCATTGACGGCGTGTTTGAAGCGTCCTAAATGAGGCTTCCCGTGAGAGTTGATCAGAGAGTAGGGTTGAAGCATAAGTGTTACAGTTGTTCTAGTTGTTATGGTTTGTTTTGGGGGCAGAGTCTAGATCGTCAGAGATTAATCCCAGAAGTCGATAGAGCTCTCTACGGGTTCAACGGCTTCAAGTAAGCCTTTTTCTAATAGCACTTCATACGAGTTAACCTGGTTACGACCATTTTGTTTTGCGTAGTAGAGCGCTTTATCTGCTTTGGAGAGTGTTTCTACAGGGTGGTCGTTTTTGCTTAGGTCGGCAAAGCCGATGCTAACGGTAACCTGGCCAACCTGAGGGAAGCGGCGAGCCTCTATCGCTGCTCTGCAGCGTTCGAGAACAACCAAAGCTTGCTCTTTCTGAACGTCTTTTACCAATACCACGAACTCTTCACCACCGTAGCGGAAAAACAGGTCTTGCTGTCGGAGGACGGACCTGACTGTCTGTGAAAATAGAACTAGCGTCTCGTCACCAATTGCATGGCCGAAGCGATCATTGATAGATTTGAATTTATCGATATCTAGAATGGCAATCGCTTTAAAGCTGGTATCCTTTGCATGCAGTACATTGTGTTGTGAAAAGGCAAGGTCGGAAGAGACTTGGTCAAAAGCTTGACGATTTAAGATGCGTGTAAGCGGGTCATGGCCTTTTTCGTGCAAGTTGCGAAAGATATCGACAGCGATTTGCAGAAAGCCTACGAGAGTGTTTTTAATATCCTGGTTCTCGTAGCGGTGGCGCAAAACAACCAGGTGAGACACGCTTTTGTCATATAACACTACCGGAATGACGATTTTAAAACGCGTTCTGCTTTCAACCTTGTATACCTCTTCTTTAGAAATATAAGCCGACAGCATGTCCATGTCGTTATTTAAATAGATGTCGTTGGACTTCCCGCTACACTCTATGCCGATAAGAGTGGTCGTTTTATGATTGGAGCGCCGTGTAGCTTGTAGCTCATAAACTGACAAATCGACGCGTTCGAAATTATTGATAAGAATGTCATCGAGTGCTGTGACAAGTTCTCTAATGTTCGATTGGCTGGTCAAGCTTTTTATTAGAGTAAATAGCTGCTCTATTTCCATAATGGAAGGTCTATCACAAATAGAAGAAACGACCATTATCGTTATTCTCTGCCATAAAACCAAGTAAATTAATATAGAAGACGTTAACAATTCGTTACATTTTGCAATTGTTTACCAACAGACCGCTCATAACTTATTGGCTATGATTACTATATCGAATTTAGGTGAGACGATTCAGGCCCGTCTTTCTTCAATTTAGGTTTAGATTTCATGTGTACTTATTTATCCCGGACATTGTCCGGGATTTTTTTTGCCTGAATCTTACCGTTTTCCCTCTCAATGCTTATTAAAACTTCGACTGCTTCAAAATTAGAGTG
>NZ_LWGJ01001265.1:0-3268 GCF_001635845.1 Oleiphilus sp. HI0132
TAAAGACTACCCTTGAAAGCCAGCTTTCCAAAGATAAGGTAGATGCTGAAAATATCGCAAAAAGAATGAATATGAGTCGACACACGCTATATCGACGTCTTAAATCAGAAGGAATTTCCTTTCATGACCTGCTTGATGAAGTGCGTGAAGAAAAGGCCTACGCATATTTAAATAAAGGCAAACATAGTCTAAGCGACATTGCTTTTTTGCTCGGCTTTTCTGAACTTAGCGCCTTTAGCCGTGCTTTTAAACGCTGGACCGGAATTTCTCCCGCAAAATATCTTAAATCTCGACCCCAGGAATAGTATACAAGCATGCTAAGACTTCTCTTTATCCTTCTGACTGCGCTGACACTTGATGCTTGTACAAGCTTGAGTCACTTAAAGGCACCAATCGCAAAGAAGCATGTTGAACAGAAGACTAAAACACCCGCTAGTGAAAATATCGAGGAATTATGCAAGTACACATCCCATAAAGGCATTTCCGAACTCATTTCAGTGAAAGGAGCCTACCTCACTTTTATATTCTTTCCCGGTAATGTCGAGTTTCGTCTTGAAAAAGAAAAATTCCCTCTACAAAAGCTTATCGGCAGCGAGTTCAAGGCTATTTATGAAGAACTGGTTCAAGGGCATGCTAAATGCCACAAACCAGCACCTCAGATCATAGGTTTACCACATTAAGTCATCAGGTATTTGATAATCTTTATACGGATCATCTTCTTCTATTTCTGTATCTTGCGGCTGTGACTTCTCCATGTGGTAGACAATCGCTGCCTCATCTCTCTCTATTATTTTAGTGGCCGCTGTTGCTGGTATTAAGATAAAACTTTCATCTAAATTGGCTATTGCTAACCTGCCTTTCAATAAATGAGTTTGTTGCTGTTCTGATATATAGACCTTTTTGATCTTTTTATCGACAGCAAATTGAAATCCAATATCGTCACCTTCACTAGGTACGGTGTTCATTTCAATTAATTGTTTTACCTGAGCCTTAATTGCTTTTCGATTCTGCTCTTCCAGCTTCGCCTGATTCAGTGCTTTGTCTCTTTCAGCTTTTTCTTTTTTCTGCTGAGCTATTCGCGCTTCGGCTTCGTTTTGTACTGCTTGGCCTTTTGGAGTTTGCTTACGTTGAACACGTTTCTCTTTTTGAATATTTTTTGCTTTTTTCTTATCTACCAGGCCAGCACCTAATAGTTGCTCTTGTAATGACTTTGCCATCAAACCCTCTCTTGAACGATGTTTAGATGTTACTTCGAATAAGATAAATACTATCATAATTCGCTCTAAACCTAGATTTCTAGCATGATTTTGAATGCGCCTTTGCAAATAAAACATACAATTTACGACCCCTAAACTTTACAATGTAAATATTGCTGGGTAAAGTACACTTACACTGTAAAGTTTAGATACTTTGTTAGTACTAGTATTTTCTTGGCATTTTATATAAACGTGGAGAACTTAAAACAATGAAACACTATGATGCAGTAGTGATTGGCGCAGGAAATGGCGGACTAACCGCTGCCGCGACACTGCAAAAGAATGGATGTAACACCTTACTTGTTGAGCGCCATAATGTTCCGGGTGGATGCGGTACATCTTTCGTCCGCGGAGATTTCGAATTTGAAGTCGCTTTGCATCAGTTAAGTGGCGTTGGGACAGAAGACAGACCTTTCCTTATGAGAAAAATGTTCAAGGATTTGGATGTACTCGATAAAGTTGAACTGGTTCAGGAAGAGGAGCTATATCGATTAATTGTCCCAGGGAAACAAGATATTACACTTCCCGCGAGTTGGTCAGGCATTCAAAAAGTTCTAAAACAAAATTTTCCTGATGACAGTGATGCTATCACCCGCTTCTTTGATCTAGGAAGCAAGGTTGCTATGGAGTATTACATGGCCTTGCAACAGGTTAGGCGTAGTAATGACGAAAAGCTATTAGAGTCTCAATGTAAACACTTTGCTGCCTACGGTTTAAGAACTACCGATGAAGTATTGAATGAATTCTTCAGCAATAAAGAACTGATCAATACGATCACTCCCTATTGGAGTTATGTCGGTATCCCAACCAATGAATTAGTGTTTGCAGAATTTATTGGAATGCTTTTCGCCTATTGTACCTTCAAACCTTGGCACTTTAAGGGTGGATCTCAGAGTGTTTCTAGCGCAATTATCGATTCGTTTGTTGAAGCCGGAGGGTGCGTAAAGTTTAGTTGTGGTGCGAAGAAAATACATACCGCTGATAATAAGGTTCATGCTATTACACTCGAAGATGGCCAAACCGTAAGCTGTAATTATGTTGTTTCGAACGCCAGCCCACTGATCACCTTCAATGAACTCCTCGATCTTGAAAAGCCACCTATTCAGATCCAACAAGATTTTAAATCTAGACGCAAAGGTGTTTCTGCTGTTTGCTTGTATTTAGGTTTAGATTGTAAGCCAGAGGATATCGGTATTACATCTGCCGCTACCTTCGTAATTGATGGTGACAACCAGGATATTGACGAAACAGAACTATATAAAATGACCGCACCGAAATGGGGAATGGTCACCTGCTACAACTTCATTGACGAAGATTTGGCCCCCAAGGGAAAAAGCGTCATAACTCTTGTAGCACTTCAATACGGCGAAGCATGGCAAGCACTTAGCCCTGAAGATTATGCTGAAGCAAAGTATGACTACGCACAAAAGCTCATTGATCATGTTGAAAAGGCTTACCCAAATCTCAGCCAGTATATTGAAGTTGCTGAGGTAGCGACTCCTTTAACTATGATGCGTTATTTGAACTCACCTGACGGCGCTATTTATGGCTTTAAACAACATATTCAGGATTCTCTCTTATTACGCGACCAATTGAGTGGTATTGAGTAAACGTAAGGCGAAGCGCACATATCCAAGAATCTAATGATTTAGTATGACATTCCATGGCAGCAGATCTTCCATTTCTGCTTGCTGATCTCTTTTACTAAGTGCTTTCAATAGATAATGAAGATAATCGAATGGCACAAGGTCATTTGCCTTTGCCGTTTCAACAATACTGTAAAGTACACTGCTGGCATGGGCACCACTAGTGGTGTTTGAGAATAACCAGTTTTTTCGCCCTATCACGAAGGGTTTGATTGCTCTTTCTGCACGATTGTTATCGATATTCAGATGACCATCTTCTAAGTAGCGTGTCAGCTTTGGCCATTGATTTAAACTGTATGCGAGTGCTTTGCCCAAGGCCGATTTAGGCGGTACCTGCAGAATCGAGTTATCCAACCAGATTTTATA
>NZ_LWGJ01001266.1:0-979 GCF_001635845.1 Oleiphilus sp. HI0132
CATGGCATGATTGATATCGATGCGCACTGTAAAGGCGACTTGCACATAGACGATCACCATACCGTTGAAGATTTGGGTATTACACTAGGCCAGGCATTCTCTAAAGCTGTGGGCGATAAGAAAGGCATTCGTCGTTATGGCCATGCCTATGTTCCTCTAGATGAGGCATTGTCGCGTGTTGTTATCGACTTCTCTGGCCGTCCTGGCTTGGAATACGATATTCCTTTTACCAGAGGAAGTGTCGGCCGCTTCGATACAGAGCTGTTTTATGAGTTTTTTCAAGGTTTTGTAAATCACGCCAATGTAACTTTGCACATCGATAATCTGAAGGGTAAAAATGCTCATCATCAGATCGAAACGGTATTCAAAGCTTTTGGCCGCGCGCTTCGCATGGCTTTGGAACTTGATGAGCGAATGGAAGGAAAAATGCCGTCTACTAAAGGTTCTTTATAGAACCGGTTTCAAGTTGTACGACAGTTAATAAATAATACTGGCCTCTTTTGAGGTCAGTTGCTTTTTACGAGTGAGAAAAAATGACGACAATTGCCATTATTGATTATGGTATGGGCAATTTGCATTCGGTTTCGAAGGCATTTGAACACGTAGCGCCTGATGCAAAAGTCCTTGTAACTTCGGATGCGGATACGATTCGTGCATCAGATAAGGTTGTTTTGCCTGGTGTAGGCGCTATGCGCGATTGCATGGCTGAAATTAAGCGTTTGGGCTTTGATAGCTTAAGCATGGAAGTTTCCAAGGACAGACCTTTTTTGGGTATTTGTGTTGGCATGCAAGCTTTGCTTCAACATAGCCAGGAGAATGGAGGCGTTGATTGTATCGGTGCCTTCCCAGGCGATGTTTTGCATTTTGGCGAAAGCTTGTATGAAGAGAACGATAAGGGCGAGAAGGTTCGTTTGAAAGTACCGCATATGGGGTGGAATCAGGTGGTGCAGAATGGTGATCACCCTATGTGGCATAAGAT
>NZ_LWGJ01001267.1:0-765 GCF_001635845.1 Oleiphilus sp. HI0132
CTCAACAAGTCTATTCCAGATATAACGCAAGGCTCGATCCTGCATGGATAGAACCGCTTGCAAAGCATTTGGTAAAACGTTCTTATGCCGAACCTCATTGGGAAGCCAAAAGGGCACAAATAATTGCCAAAGAAAAGGTGACCTTATACGGACTTGAAATTGTCTCTCAGCGCCCAGTTAACTACAGCCAGATTGACCCAGGAGTTTGCCGTGAAATATTTATTCGCACCGGACTCATAGAGAGAGAGTTTCGCACCAAAAATAAGGCTATCGCTCATAACTTAAAGCTTATTGATGAAGTGGAATCGATTGAAGACCGCACGCGTCGTAAAGATGTCCTGGTCGATGATGAGGTGATATACGGACTTTACGATAAGGCTTTACCTGAACACATTGTGAGTGGTGCTGCATTTGAAAAGTGGGCAAAAAAGCAAGCGAAGCTGACTCAAAGCTAATACGGTTTACAAAAGGTCAGCTGCGCAGCGAAAATGCGGATTCATTCGATCCGGGCCTATATCCTGAACATATTGAAAATAATGGCATACGCTTTCCTCTGAGTTACCAGTTCAAACCCGGCGCTGAAGATGATGGTGTAAATATCTCGGTGCCAATTAATGCAATAAAACAGCTAACTGTAGATAAACTCGAGAAGATAGTTCCTGGCTTGCTTCGTGAAAAATGCATCCACCTGATCAAAACGCTTCCCAGAACTTTGCGAAAGCACTTTGTTCCTGTGCCGGATGTTGTAGACAAGATACTGCCAAA
>NZ_LWGJ01001268.1:0-1437 GCF_001635845.1 Oleiphilus sp. HI0132
AAAAGATTAAAGCGAGCAAATGTATGATAATACTTACAGCAAGTAGAACACCAAAACGCCAACGATCTTTTATCTTGTCCACACCCAAAACGAAGATACCTAACGCTTAAAACTAGTTAGCAAAATCAGACTCACCGTAATAGAGCAAACCCTTTCGATATAAAAAATAGTTTCTAACCTTTGGATCGATTGGTGGCGCAAGTCTCCCAGTTTTTAATAAAGCTTCCATAAATGCCTTATCTAGATCTTCACTTCCAGAACGCTGTTTAAATACAACATTATAAAAATAGCCTTCACTGTCCTGTAAATATGTAATTTGACCGTAATAGGTTTTACCAACATCTCTGTAACTTCTTTTCGGTCTTACCAGGTTGCTTTCAATTTTTTTAAAGCCTTGCTTCAAATAGTCACTCGCAATGAGCTTATGCCTAGGTGACATTGATTGTTCAATCTGCTTAGCTTTGACGGCTCCATACTTATATAAAACCTCACCCTCTTTAGTCAGTACGAAGTTTTGCCTAAGCGTTTTCTTATCTATTAGATATTCTGAACCCGGTATGCCATCTACAAGTCTTTGACGCGGCTTAATAGTCTTTAAATTCGAAGCCTGACCGGAACCTTTGTGGCTGGAAGCACCACCCGATTTCTCTGCTTTGGCCTTCTCTGCTTTGGCCTTCTCTGCTTTGGCCTTCTCTGCTTTGGCCTTCTCTGCTTTAGCTTTCTCTGCTTTAGCTTTCTCTGCTTTAGCTTTCTCTGCTTTAGCCTTCTCTGCTTTAGCCTTCTCTGCTTTGGCTTTTTCTGCTTTAGCCTTCTCAGCTTTAGCCTTCTCAGCTTTAGCCTTCTCAGCTTTAGCCTTCTCAGCTTTAGCCTTCTCTGCTTTGGCTTTCTCTGCTTTAGCTTTCTCTGCTTTAGCTTTCTCTGCTTTAGCTTTCTCTGCTTTAGCTTTCTCTGCTTTAGCTTTCTCTGCTTTAGCTTTCTCTGCTTTAGCTTTCTCTGCTTTAGCTTTCTCTTCTGTTAAAGGCTTTTCCTCTTCCTCCTCCTCTTCCTCTTCCTCTTCCTCTTCATTAATAGGATTATCTAATTTTATCAGAACTTTATGCTGCTTTTCTTCCTCTTCATCTTTATCCACCTGAGCAAGCATAACCACGCCGATTATAATCGCATGCAGCAAAAAACTAAGGCCAACAAATAAGGCGTAGCGATCTAAGTAGCGTCTTGGTAACATCAGTATTGCAACAACTCTTAATAGGCATTAAGCCTTTTATAACGATGAATTCAGGCCTTCAAGCAACGAAAGCTCTTATTATGTCTAATGTAATTCCCTTTAAAAAACCATCCCCAAAGGCCAAGCATAAAGGCAAAACTTTATGCAAAAGCGGCTTTCATAAGTGGAAGGTTATAAGCAACTCAAAGTTCGACGTTAAACAGGGCAAGCTT
>NZ_LWGJ01001269.1:0-1835 GCF_001635845.1 Oleiphilus sp. HI0132
TTTAGACAGAAATTTAGCTTAACTAAAAGTCCGGCCCAGTAAAGACAAGCAAAGCTTATTGCCGCCGGCAAAACACTATAACAATTCATTTGCACTCAATAGGAGTTGAATTACCTTTAAGCTTCGTAACCCCTTCGGGTACAACGTTGCTGCGCTACTTATAAATAACAATGTTTAAAGCATGTTCATGAGGTTCATAACGAATGAAAAGACAAAAGCGTGATATTGATCAAAGAGCATTTAAAAAAGGTTATCAAGCAGGCATTACAGGAAAATCAAAATCTCTCTGCCCTAATTCTACTACCACCGCAAAGCAAAACTGGCTAAGTGGCTGGCGTGAAGGTAGAGGCGACAACTGGGACGGTCTAGTTGGAGTATCCGGTATTCACAAACTCCCCGGGATCACAACATAGCAAAAATTGAAATTGAAAAGGCCCACATCAGGGCCTTTTTTTATGCTTAACGCATCGACTTAATCGCTAAGGCAGCATCTCTTATTAAAGCAGGCCCCTTATAAATGAAACCTGTATAGATCTGTACCAGGCTTGCCCCGGCATTAATCTTATCCACCGCATCTTGACCGCACATAACCCCCCCCACGCCAATAATAGGCAGACTCTCTCCAAGTTCGGCTTTCAGCTGAGAGATCACCTCGGTCGATCGCGTCGTTAACGGAGCACCACTCAAACCACCTGCCTCGTGCGCATGGGGGTAGCCCTGAACAGCCTCTCTAGCCAATGTAGTATTGCCCGCAATTACACCATCCAGTTCACGCGCTTTTAGCGACTGCGCAACCATCACAAGCTCTTCGTTAGTCATATCAGGAGCAATTTTGATTGCAGTGGGGACATAACGGCCATGCTTCTCTGCCAGTTTAGCCTGCTCTTCCTTAATCGCGTCAAGCAAAGAGTTCAGAGACTCACCAAATTGAAGGGTACGCAAGCCGGGCGTATTGGGCGACGAAACATTTACAGTTATATAGGTAGCACGAGAATAAACCGCGTTAAGGCATTTTATATAATCTGAATTCGCATCCTCAACAGCCGTATCAAAATTCTTCCCAATATTAATTCCAATAGGATTTTTGTACTGACTCGCTGCAACCTGCTGCAACAGGTGCTCAACCCCTTCATTATTGAAGCCCATTCGATTAATAATTGCCTGGTTCTCTTTCAGGCGAAATAAACGAGGTTTGGGATTTCCCGGTTGTGGTCGAGGAGTGATTGTACCCACCTCGACAAAACCAAAGCCCATTCGGCCCAGCGCATCAATGTGATCGGCATTTTTATCCAAACCTGCTGCGAGACCGACTCGGTTTGGGAACTGTACCCCCATCACTTCGACTGGGTCAGAAACCACATCTGGCAAAAATGGTGAAATCAACCCCAAACGATTGAACGCGCTCATCCAATCCAACGAAAGCTCATGAGCTGTCTCAGGCGGCAGTGTAAATAATAAGTTTCGTAAAAGTGAATAAGACATATACAGACCCGACTTTAAAAAATATTAACAAGTGCATTTTATAGACAAACATAATCGGCGTTCATTATATACACTTGTTCACAGGTAAACGAAAAGAAAATACTGGCAAGTCCATTCGGCAAAAAAAGACAAGCAAAAAAATTGCATTTTTTACTATTTTTTTTGCTAATTTCCGCCTCTAGCATGTTGACTTTCAAAGCGACTTAAATTCAATCCCCGTTAAGACAAAAGCATTATTACGCTTTTGACATTTATCCACCAATTCTGTGGATAACTTTGTTGAAAACTTAAGTAAAGACGGTCAAACCCCGCTAGAAATGGCGGCGACACACAAACTGATTATTTTTTAACCA
>NZ_LWGJ01001270.1:0-2001 GCF_001635845.1 Oleiphilus sp. HI0132
CAAGTAGTCCGTTCATGGATGACTACCTTAGCTCGATAGAGTCTAGGGAGTCGTATGTATTTTTTGAACACTCAGATTTTGGAATAAAGAGCAATCAGCAGGTGCCGCTAAGTCAAGAGTTCGATCGTTGTACTGAATCTGTAATGGGTGGGATTTCTTTAGGGCTAGGTGAACAAACTGTTTCCAATATATCCGTGCTTGAGCGAGTCAATCAGGATTATCATGCTTTTTTACTTGAACTCGTAATGTCGAAAGGTGCGGGTGATAATGGTGCTTTTAGCGCTTTATATAACAATACTATCACTACCCAATCGGAGAATGGGGAGCTTAAGCGACATGCCTTTGCTTATACAGAAGGGCTTGAGCAGCCACTAAAGAAATTAACCAGGCTTATCCTAAGACGTAATCAATGTTTGGCGCGCTCTGGATGGATTTATAAGAAAGTAGCGCCGTAGTCGGTATTACCTTTGGTTTTTTCAATATCCCCCAATAAATGTCCATATTTTTTGTAATAGAGCTTTATCCAAAAAGGTGATAGCACGGTAGTGTAGGCGATGACCATGATTAAGGCTGTATAGACCTCATTTGTAAAAATATTTGCAGAAGCACCTAGGCCTGCGAATATCAGGCCAACCTCGCCACGTGGCACCATGCTCATTCCTATGACGATACGTTTGGCTAGAGGTTCGCTAATAAGTAGGGCTCCGGCGAACTTTGTGCATATAGCCAAGACAAGTAATATTAAAGAAAACTCCCACAAGAATGATGAAGACCAATCGACCGAGCGTAGATCCATCGAAAGACCGACGGATACAAAGAATATTGGTGTGAATAGTTGAACGATGGGTTTTATCTGTACTTCCACTTTGTGAGAGAACTTGGGTGAACTATGTAGCGCTATGCCGAAAGGTAAAAAGAAGCGGAGCGATAAAGCTAGTCCGGCGGCAAAGCCTCCGAGTAATTCCGGGGCTCCAAATAAATGAGCGAGCCAGGCAAAGAACAATACTAATGCGACAATAGTGGTTGGAATTAATCCTGGGTCGTTAATTCTTTTATCTAATATTTGGATAATTCGAGAAAACAGCTTGGCGAGAATTGGAGCCAAGCAGAAAAATATCGCGACAAATAAGAAAACTCTACCGGCGCTCATAAGGTCGATATTGCCGTTGACTGAGAAGTCATAGAGTAGGGCAAGAAGTATTACGCCGAGAATATCATCGAGTACGGCGGCGCCCAATGTTACCTGTCCTTCGTCGCTTTGGTGTCGGTTAAGATCTGAAAGTGTTCGAATGGTGATGCCAATGCTGGTGGCGGTTAAGGTTCCGCCGATAAACAGTGATACAAGTAGTGATAGTTCAAAGTACCAGTAACTTGCCGCAAAGCCACCAAGAAAGGGCGCGATAAAGCCTCCTAGCGCCACGACAGTAGACTTTTGCCTGAGGATACAAGCTTCCCTAGGTCAGTCTCCAATCCTACGTCAAACAGCAATAGAATGACGCCAATTTCGCCCAGAAAAATATAATCTCGTTGACCTCTACCCATGCGAATAAGCTCGGGCCAATCAAAATGCCAGCGCAGAGTTCGCCAATAACACTCGGTGCGCCAAAATAGCGAGAAATATCGCCAAGCACCCTGGCGACAACAAGAATGATAAGGATGTCGAGTAAGACGTCAGCAATTTCCAAATGCGCACTCCCGGCTTTTTGGCTTTGAAGTCGGGCTGGTATTGAGTTTGGACGTGCTTAGTATGACTTGAGTTTGGGAAGAGGGGGTTGAGCTAGCTCAATTAGTGATGAGGTTTAAGGGCAAAAAAAACCTCCGGGTGTTAGGCCGGAGGCTTTTAGTTTCCTTACATTTTATTCGGCGTCGACTATCAGGTCACTATCCCCAACAGTGATTTCTTCACCGTCATTTAATACGAAAGATGCTGCTTGTGTAACAAACTCTGCAAAAGCAGGTGCCTCAGCAGAGGAAGCTGCCGCTGCAGGGGTCGTGTGTAGA
>NZ_LWGJ01001271.1:0-1834 GCF_001635845.1 Oleiphilus sp. HI0132
TGAAGAGACATCAGAAGAAATTTATTCCGTCGTTTTGCCTAATAAAATAGGTCCATATACGGACGGCGCTCATATGCCAAAGAGACTGGCCGAAGAATTCTTAACTAAAAATGAACTAGCTGTACTTGTCAGGAACTACAAACATGATTGATCTATCAGTTTTATTTGAATCAAACATCAACACCACCTTTTTTGCCTTTATCGGTTTTTTCACTCTCGCTACCTTGGCGGTGTGGCTCAAGGTCATGACTGTAGACAAGAAAGATAAGGCAAAGCTACAGGAGGAGTTATTAGAAAGTACTCCCGCGCAACTGCTAAAGTCGAAACATGGTATTGTTTCTGCGCAAAATTCTGGTCCAATTTGTATTCGAAAGTGGCCAGAAGCACTTGAAGAAAAGAGTCTTGGCTTCGACTGGATGCCCGCCTTTGTAACCTCCTTGGGCGTACTAGGGACCTTTCTTGGAATTAGTTACGGCTTAAGTGATTTGGAACCACTTGATTTGCATGCCAAAGGCTCTTCCGACAAGTTACTAGCTTCGATTGGTGGGCTGTTAGAAGGTATGAAAGTCGCATTCTATACCTCAGTAGCGGGTATTATTGGAGGTCTGGTCTTGAGCTTGTTACGCCACACCATATTTTTGAGAAAGGTTCGAAACCAGAATATTGAATCAATCAAAGCCTTAGAATCAAAGGGTTTTAGATTATTCGATATGTCTGACATGGTGGCGAGTATGGGTAGTAATGACATGGTTGATGCTGCACAAGCCATGGCGGAATCGGCTAGGTCATTTAATGCTGATGCGATTGCTGACAAAATGACTAGCTCACTTTCTCCGATGTTAGAACGTATAGGTGAAGAGCTTAATGTCTTAAGTGAAATAAAAAAAGAAAATGGCGAGCAGGTACTACAAAAGATGATGGATGACCTTAGGTCTCAAGTAATTGAACCAATTCAGGTGCGTCTAGAAAGTACAGCGGGACTTGTTGATCAGAGCACTACTTCGGTTACTAAACTAACAGAATCACTTTTGCCGCTGGGAGAAGAGCTCGACCAGACAGTAGACAAACTGCGCGAACATCAACAGGAGTCTATTGCTAGCATCGAAAACGTTCTAAATAGATTCCAACAGGAAGTAGGAGAAAAACTAAGTCAGCAGCTCATTTCGGCAGGTGAAATTCTCAATGAAACCTTGGAAAAGCTAAACACCGATCTTGGGGCGCACTTAGAAACGCTGAATGCGCTGGCTACACAAATGCCGTCATTAGATGCAGAGTTAGTTGCTTCAATAGAGGCTGTGTTGAATCAGGTGGTCGGCACATCACGTGAATTGCTCAAACAAATTCAAGAAGGCTCTGATCACCAAAACGCCCAACTGAAGGAACTCTTAAACGAGGTAGCCAATTATCATGGTTCAAGCAGAGAGTTTCTTGATGAGTACATTAAGTCAGTTAATAAGTCATCGACTGATGTGCACGCCAAGCTCTTGAATGTAGCACAAGTTCTAGCAACCGCGGCAAGTATTGCTGATTCTACAGAGCATTCAAAGGATTTGACGCATGAGCCAGCATGATGCAGTGGAGTCTGATGCACATTGGATGTCAATTGGGGATTTGATGTCGGGTTTGATGATGATTTTCGCCTTGCTCGTTGTGGCGACTATGTTACTTCTTAGCCAGCGTCACGAACAAAGCCAACAAAACCGTATTTTTGTAATTCAAGCGATTAGTGAACAGCTTAATGCAGATGGTATCCAGGCAGAGATCAATCCTGAAACAGGAGATATTACAATTATGGATAATATCTTATTCGGGCACGATTCAGCGAAGCTTTCTG
>NZ_LWGJ01001272.1:0-4322 GCF_001635845.1 Oleiphilus sp. HI0132
TGCGGGCTGACCTGAATGAAGAAGAGAGCGCAACTCACCGAAAGCTATACCCTGAGAAAGGTACTGATTTTCACCGAGCGTTGGAACACTTGAAGAATCAAAGCCATTGATATCAGGCGTAGCATTCTCGAGCTGACCATTTGATTTAATCGTATCCGTCTTTGACACATTATTGAGCATTTCAACAGCCTTGCTGCTATTTGTACGCGCTGTTTTGCCAATACCGATCGTTAATGCGGGAAGTACACCTGACTGCCTTAACTGCTGATTGCAATCTTTATATACTGCCGCCATTTTCGACAGTACATAGCGTTCAAATAGTTTAAGCACGATAAGCTTTGCTCGGATGCCAAAATCGAGACAGTCACATGCTTTTGCAAAGGCATCACATAGCTTATGCGGGGACGCGGGAAAGTCTTTAGAAAATACTTCACTCTCATCAAGTATAAAGGAAACCCGAGCACTAAGCTCCTCGAGCACCGTGCCAATACCTTGATTAAGCCTCGACACCATCGCATCGACTGCGACATTAACCTCAAGTTCATCCTTATCAATAAGATCCAATGAATCTATCGAGTCACCAGACGGGCCGTTCACCTGTGGACCACTGGTAAGCGAATTGAAATTAGTCAACAACTGCTTTACAACGGCATTTGCGATATGGCGCTTCTGTAAACGAAGCTCTCTCATCGCATCGAAATACAACGCTTGGTCACCATTAGTGCCCGCTTTGTCGGCCATTTCAAACAGCGCATCATCCGCACCATCAAACAAATGACGTAATAAATCCTGCACTTTAAGTCTAAAATTATCTCTAACGACAATGACTAACTTCGGTAGTGGTTTAGCGGATACTCCTGAAATAGTTTTGCCGCCGTGAATCCCTACTATCTTTGGCTCTGCCATAATTACCCCAACTGCCCACTTGCTAAGAGTCAATTATTTAACATTTATTTGCATTATAGCGAGTCAATATTATGACTACTGTCACATTTTGTTTCCGCTTGAACCAGTTCACAAAAAATGTGAATTATTAAACCCAGCACAACAACTACTCGTCTAACAATATAGTGAACGAGAACAAGCTAAGCCACTTAGCATTATCCGAAATAATCTATATAATGGCGCCGCTAAATAAAAGTAAGCAATACTTTCGACTTTTTTTAATTTTAAGCATCCTTTGTATTCACCAGACCCAGCCTGAACAGCTTGAGCCAAAATATGAACGAATTACTTTCAAAAGCCATCGAAAATAACGTTAACGCTGCAATTTCGGAAGATGTCGGCTCCGGTGATATAACTGCTCAGCTAATTGATGCCGACAAACAGGCTTGCGCGAAAGTAATTACCCGTGAAAGTGCGATTATTTGCGGTACAAAGTGGGTTGACGCCGTCTTTCATGCAATTGATCCAACCCTTGAAATTAAGTGGTTCGTCAATGACAGAGACAACGCTTCACAAAACGAAACTCTCTTTACTGTTAGTGGCTCTGCCCGATCCATTCTAACCGGAGAACGTGCCGCACTTAATTTTCTGCAAACACTTTCTGGCACTGCAACGACAGCTAAACACTACGCAAACCTGGTTGCACACACTCAAGTAAAGCTTCTGGATACTCGTAAGACCCTACCTGGACTGCGCCTAGCACAAAAGCATGCCGTTACCTGCGGAGACTGCCACAACCATCGCATTGGCCTTTATGACGCCTTCCTAATCAAGGAAAATCACATTATGGCCTGCGGCGGCATTGGACAGGCAGTTAACAAAGCTCAGCAACTAGCTCCCGGAAAGCCCATCGAAGTTGAAGTTGAATCTATACAAGAGTTGCAACTAGCCTTACAAGCTCAGGCTGATATCGTCATGCTCGACAATTTCCCTATCAGCACTTTAAACGAGGCCGTAAAACTAAATAAAGGCCAAGCCAAGCTTGAAGCTTCTGGCGGCATAACCAATGAAACGCTGGTCCCAATTGCTGAAACGGGAGTAGACTTTATTTCAATCGGCGCACTGACAAAAGACTGCAAATCTATCGACCTTTCAATGCGGATTGATATCTAAACAGAAAAACGCCAGCTTACATAAATTTACATACCGAAACACTTCAGTTAGACAATCATTTGGCTATTACAGATAGAATAGATTCATCATTATGGTGATGTCTTCAGACAGCTAAATTCGTCATAAAACAAGAAGACAATCCACCATATTTACCATGCGGCCCATTATATAATTTCACCTTCGAGCTAAGCTGGCTTTACTTTCAATGAATGCAAATAATCTAAGTTTTAAGCCAGAAATCTCTAGCGCTCGCATTCACGGCATACCCGCATTTTTCATAAGTCTCACCCTGTTGTTTATTGCTTTAGGTTTTGACCAATTATTTATCAATGACGGATCGACACTTCAGAATGCCATGCCCTACGTCAGCATAGCCTACGGTTTATCACTCTCTCTTACTTATTGCTTCGGCCTAGTCAGTCTACCCGCAATATTCCTAGCCCCAGTCGCTTTATCACAAGCATCTAACGCATGGTTTGACGGTGATATAGAACTTAGTACTGCAGTACTGTTTTCGTTAAGCCTTTGCATGCAAAGTTATGTGCTCCGGAAGTCATTCCAGCTCTCTATTACCAAGGGTAATCCTTTATCAAACAGTAAAAACCTGATCCTTTATATTTCCCACAGCGTAATAATTAGCGCCTTAATCAGCACATTGCTCGGTGTCAGCTTGCTCACCAATGACGGCGACAGCACACTAGACCTAAGGGTAATAGCCTACTTATGGATTTCCAATGTTATTAGTCTGACCACCATTCCAAGCATCGTGTTCGCGGCACAAAACCATGCACAACGTATCAAGCAAAACACACATCCTTTAGAGTGGTTTGTTTGGCTTTCAATCTCGATCCTCAGCATTTATTTTACCACCAAGGAAAAGCCTCACTTTATACTTCTAATCATTCCAATCTTAATGTGGGCTTCAACCAGATTTAACCAGCTCGCTTGCACTATTGCTATTTTCGTATCTGGGATTATCACCCTGCACCTCCTTAACGCCGGGACACTGACACAGCAATTATCAATACCAGAATATTCTCTACCTCTTGCTAGCTTGATCGTTATTCTAACTACCCTTTACTTCAACACCCTCCGTTCAGATCAAATAAAAATCGAAGCGAGGCTCGAAGATATTGTTCAACAACGCACACAAGATTTACTTAGCGCCAACCAAGAACTTCGCGATGAGGTTTACATCAGAAAGCAGGCAGAAAAGAGTCTACAAAACACCTCGTCTCGTTTCAGAGCACTATTCGAAACTGCCGGCATCCCGATCATCGTACTTGATAAGAAGTTCAAAATTAAACAATGGAATGCAGCAGCCGAAGTTCAGTTTTCTTATACTAAAGAACAAGTGCTAGGCAATAATTTCATCGATATGTTTGTTCCAGAAAATATTCAGGACGAGACAGCATGGAAATTTACCAAGGTACTCGAAAGCGGCCTTAGTAAAGAAAATATGGAATGCGAGATTATCAGTGGCGACTCGCTTTCGCACACCATGCTCTGGAACATGAACCACCTTAGCAATCATGACGGTGAATCCCAGCAGACGCAGCTTCTTTTGATTGGCCAAAACATTTCCGACATCAGAAAAACTCAAAATCAACTTCACTACCTCGCTCACTACGATGCACTTACCGATACGGCTAACAGACGCCTATTCGAAGACCGCTGCGCCCAAGCGATTCAATCAGCAATTCGACACAAATCCGAGATTGCGCTAATCGGCCTAGATATCGATCACTTCAAACGAATCAATGACACGCTCGGACACGATATCGGCGATCAATTTCTTGTCACCTTAGCCAGCAGACTCAAACAAAGCGTTCGAAAGGAAGACACGATTGCCCGCCTTGGCGGAGACGAATTTGCTATTCTGCTAGCAAATGTATCGGGAAGAGAAGGCGCTAAAACAGTTGCCAGAAATATTCTCGATAACATTACCAAGCCCGTAAATATTGGCGGGAATGAGCTTATCGTTACTTCCAGCATCGGCATTACCGTCTGCCCTAACGATGGCACGCAATATCCCGACCTTCTAAAAAATGCAGATATGGCCATGTATCGAGCGAAAAAAGCCGGACGAAACAATATTCAGTTCTATAGTCCAGAAATGAACAGTGAAATGCAGCGCCAACTAATTATTGAGCATGAGCTAAGAAACGCTATCAGCGCCAGCCAATTCAAGCTTTACTACCAACCTATCATCGACATTGAAACGGGTGAAATTCTCGCGCTTGAAGCCTTGCTACGCTGGCATC
>NZ_LWGJ01001273.1:0-1061 GCF_001635845.1 Oleiphilus sp. HI0132
GGCCACAAAGAAACGTGGCCTGCGTTGGACGAACGATAGAGCCGTGCGCCGTTTATAAAAGCGTTAGAACTTTTTAATCAGATTGTAGATCAACCTAAAATGGATATAGAAAAAAAAGAATTTTGGGGTACAACGAAAGCTTCATCTTTAGCAACATACGGCTTTCTCATAGGGTTAATTAGCTGTTATTTTGCTTTAACTCAGCATGTAGCTTTATTGTTAGTATCAATCTTGTGCGTAGGCTCAATATTTTATGCGCTTACCACCAATTATCGACAAGGCTTTAATGTCAGGTGGCGGCTAGCTAATTTTATATTTCACTGTGTCTTTTTATTGGCCTTAGTTTCAGGGGTTGGCTTTGTATTATTTCTACTTTATGCGTAGTAAAGTTCTAACAAGTTTAGCCAGCATCGCCCCAGCAAAAAGACGCTGGGGCTGGACCTCGCTGCGCTCGGCCGCTGCTAAAGGCGTTAAGTGTCCGAGTGGTTGTCTGGTTGTCTGGTTGTCTCTTAAAGTATTTGTTACTTTTCGTAAGTAGCTGGCTTGCTGTAGAGAATTTAATGTGGTCTACACTATGGCTATCGGGTAAGTTTAGTATGAGACTATCGTGAATAGCTTGCTATGAATAAGGGGGAAAGGATATGAAACTGCGTATTTTTAGAATGCTTCTGCTTTTTATTCCAGTCGTGTCCATTAGCTATGCGTCATCAACTTGTGATCAAGCAAAGGAAATTACCTTAGTTGCAGATCAATGGTGCCCCTATAACTGTGTTCCTGGCACAGAGAGACCTGGCCTTTTGGTAGAGATTGCAAATTATTCCTTTTCGCAGGAGGGGTATAAGATAAATTATATCGTTAGGCCCTGGATTCGTTCAATTTTGACTGTCCGTAATGGTGACTATGATGGAATTATTGGTACGGGTAGAGATGAAACACCTGATTTCATTTTTCCAGATGAACCTTTGTATAGCATTGAACATGTTTTCTATGTGAAAAACACATCTGATTGGCGTTTTAGTGGGTTTAAGTCATTACAGAATATCAACCTTGGTGCTATAAAG
>NZ_LWGJ01001274.1:0-958 GCF_001635845.1 Oleiphilus sp. HI0132
GGGGAATGGTATTTCCAAACGACCCGGAGCAATTGGTTAGGCACCCTTCTCAGCTTTATCAGGCAGGGCTTGAAGGGCTGATGTTCTTTTGTATTTTATGGTTTTATTCCGTTAAACCCAGGCCTGCGGCATCGGTCTCGGGTATGTTTATGATCTTCTATGGAATTTTCCGCTTTGTTGTTGAGTTCGTAAGAGAGCCTGACGCACATATTGGTTTTGTTGCCTGGGGTTGGCTGACGAAAGGTCAACTACTGTCATTCCCGATGATATTAATAGGTGTGGGTTTTATTTGGTATGCCTACAAATTTAACTCCGATAAACTATCGCACCGAGCATAAACTAGAAAATAAAAAATTGAGAGAAGCATATGAAGCAGTACTTAGCGCTTTGTCAGCGTATTATTGATGAGGGTGTGTGGGTAGATAATAAACGTACCGGAACGCGCTGCCTGACCCTAATCAATGCTGACCTGGAGTATGACGTTGAGAACAATGTATTTCCGTTAATTACCACTCGCAAAAGTTACTATAAAGCAGCCATTGCAGAACTTCTGGGTTATCTCCGTGGGTATAGCAGTGCTGCGCAATTTCGCGAGATCGGCTGTAACACCTGGAATGCTAATGCCAATGAGAATGAAGCCTGGTTGAATAATCCGCATCGTAAAGGTGAGGATGATATGGGGCGAGTATACGGCGTTCAGGGCCGGGCGTGGCAAAAGCCGGATGGCACGCCATTAGACCAGCTTAAAAAGATCGTCGATAACCTTTCGAAAGGGGTCGATGACCGCGGAGAAATTCTAAGCTTCTATAACCCGGGCGAGTTCGAAATGGGTTGTCTGCGCCCTTGCATGCATACGCACACATTTTCTTTGCTAGGGGATACACTGTATTTGACTAGTTATCAGCGTTCTTGTGATGTGCCGCTGGGGCTGAATTTCAATCAGGTTCAGGTCTATGTT